>NZ_DASTTN010000395.1:0-3706 GCF_035760125.1 Flavobacterium sp. | reverse complement strand
GAAGAAACACAGTTTTACCTGCAAGAAGGCACAGCAGTTTATTATTGAGGGCGCACCCATTCAAGGGCTTTACTTTGTACAAAAAGGAAAAGTAAAAACGGTAAAAACAGGAATCAACGGCAGGGAACAAATTGTTCGGTTTACGACCAATGGGGACACGGTTGGCTTTAGGGGTTTTGGGACAAGCAATCGGTATTTAATAGGCGCTTATGCTCTGGAGGATACGGTTTTGTGTAATTTCAACAATGAAGTGATGTTGGATATTCTTAAAAATGTTCCCGAATTCACTTATGATATGATGCTTTTTTATGCCGAGGAATTGAACAAGAGCGAGAACAACATTCGGAAAATTGCCCACATGAATGTTAGAGAGCGCGTGATCGATACCTTATTATATATCCATAGAAAATTTGGCCAAACAAATGATTTGATCAATCTTGATTTGTCTAGAAAAGAAATCGCCGACTTCGCAGGAACAACCGAAGAACAGGTTACTCGTGTGATTTCGAGTTTGAAGAGAGAGACTTTGATAAAAACGGTTGGGAAGAAAATAGGATTGCAGCAGATCAACAAAATGAAATTGGAAATTATGGAACATAAGTATGTATAAGTAGTTTTGGATTTATACTTTGAATTTATTAAGCCCTTTTGGGGCTTTTTTTGTGGAAATAAATGTCGTTTTAGGAGTATTGAAGGAAAAATAATTTTTTGACGTTGAGCTAAGTACGTATTTTAGTCAAAAACTAAGTGTTTGTTGGTGTCAATAATTATAAGGCTTAACAATAATTATTTGCGTTAACGCAGTAAATAAGTTGTTATCAGAATAATTTTTGCTGTGTTAAAAAGAGGTTTTAGACTGTAAAAAGTAAATACGTAAGTATTAATACGTATGTATATTTGCTTCATACTAATCAAAACCAATTTATCATGCAAAAGATTACAACCACAATACAAAAAATAAAAGCACTTAAAAAAAGAAAAAATTCAAAATCAATACTATTAGGTTTGGCCATAACATTGTTTGGTTATAATGCTGCCAATGCACAGTTAACAGCATCAGGACAATTTAGACCGAGAACGGAATTCAGAGACGGTTACAGCACTTTGCAATCGAAAGACGCCGAGACAGCTGTTTTTACTTCACAAAGAACAAGATTGAATGTTGGGTTTACAGGATATAGATTCAAATTTTTTGTTGCCGTACAAGATGTTCGCGTTTGGGGGCAAGATGCTTCAACCATTAACAGAGTAACAACTGCCGAAAACAACGGAATTCAATTGCACGAAGCCTGGGGCGAAATCATGCTGAATGATACAGTAAGTAGTATTCAAAATTTGTCCTTGAAAATAGGACGTCAGGAGATTTCATATGATGACCAAAAGGTAATTGGAGCATTGGATTGGTTACAACAAGCGCGTTACCATGATGCGATTGTTTTGAAATACTTTAACAAAGGATGGACAGCCGATTTTGGAGCCGCTTTTAACCAAAACAAAGAATTATTGGCAGGAACAATTTATAATGGCGTACCAGCTGCAACTTCTGGTTATACCGCTGGAACCAACGGTTTGGGGACTAATTATAAATCATTGGAATATGCTTATTTGGCTAAGAAATTTTTCTTTGGAGACATTTCCTTTTTATTCCTAAGCGATAATTTTAATAAATATACCAATGTAACTTCGGGAACTCCGGCTGTTGTAACCAAAGTAAACGAACAAGGAATTTGGACTCGTAACACTACTGGTTTCTATTATAATATCAATGCTACCAGAAAATTAAAATTTGAAGGAAGTTTGTACCACCAATTTGGTCACGACAAAAATGGCCGTAGTCTAAGCAGTGATTTGGCTTCTATTACAGCGACTTTGCAAGTGGGGAGAAAATTATTTGTGGGGCCTGGAGTTGATTATTTATCAGGAAATGACGGAACAAAAGCCGTTACTGCGACCTCAGAGAACAATCAATTTGATCCACTTTATGGAACGCCTCATAAATTTTGGGGAACTATGGATTACTTCTACGCTTCAAGCGGTTTTGGAGCTCAAGGTTTGCTAAACTACTTTTTGAAAGCCAAATATAACTTGAAAGACAACCTAACCCTTTTTGCAGATTTACATTGCTTCGAAGCAGCAAACACTTTGTCTAACGGGGCAGGAGGGACGCAAAACAGTTATTTGGGAACTGAACTGGATTTGAAAATGTCATATAACATGACAAAAATGATCAATATAGAAGCGGGTTATTCTATAATGAAAGCTACTAATTCTATGTCATCAGCACAGGTTAAAAATGTTGCAAACGCTAACTTAACTCCACAATGGGCTTATGTGATGTTAAATATTAAGCCTAATTTTTTAAACAAAAAGTAATTGAATTAACGATTTAAAAATTAAAAAAATGATACAGACTAAAAAACATATAAGAACTCTTTTTGCCCCATTGATGTTGGTAATGTGTGTGGTTTTGTTCTCTTCTTTCGAAACAAATCCAAAACCGCCAATTGCGAGCGAACCTGTCAAATTAGGTTTCATTCCCTTGACTGACTGTTCGCCAATTGTAATGGCCAAAGAACTGGGTTTATTCAAAAAATACGGTGTTGAGGTCGTGGTAACCAAAGAAACGTCTTGGGCCAATGTTCGTGACAAAATTTTAACAGGCGAATTGGACGGAGCCCATTGTCTTTACACTATGCCTTTTTCAGTATACACTGGAGTAGGAGGAAAGGCAGGTTCTGAAATGAAAATCGCAATGATGCTGAACGTAAATGGACAAGCAATTACGCTATCAAATGATTTTTGCGGTAAAGTAGGATTCAAACAAATGAATAAAGTGGCGCCAGTAGTGGCAGCCAAATTGAAAGCTGAAAAAGAAGTGACTTTTGCCATGACTTTCCCTGGAGGAACACACGATTTATGGTTGAGAAACTGGATGTCGTTGGCTGGTCTAAATCAAAAAGCGGTAAAAATCATCACGATTCCGCCTCCGCAAATGGTTGCCAACATGAAAGTGGGTAACATGGACGGATACTGCGTGGGTGAGCCTTGGGGCGGTGTTGCCGTAAAACAAGGAATTGGATTTACCCAAATTGCTTCCCAAGATATTTGGAAAGACCACCCGGAAAAAGCGTTGGTTGTCAATAAGGAGTTTAGCGCATCACGCCGCGAAGACCTAAAAAAAGTGATGAAAGCCATCATGGAAGCCTGCATCTGGCTTGACAATCCTGCTAACCGCAAAAAAGCCGCAGCCATCATCGGGAAAGCGCCATACGTAAACGCCCCAGCCGATGTTATTGAATCGAGATTAATGGGTGACTATAACCTAGGATGTAACCAAGGAACCGAAGTTTACAGCAACAACTACATGCTGTTTTACAAAGGAGGAACGGTGAACTACCCTCGCAAATCCTACGCAATTTGGGCAATGGCACAATATGTACGCTTCGGTTATTTGAAAGAGGAACCCAATTATCAAGCGATAGCCGACAAATTAATTCTTCAGGATTTATACGAAGAAGTGGCCAAAAGTATGAAAATTAAAATCCCGACAGACGACATGAAACCGTTCTCGCTTACGATGGACAAAACGGTGTTCAACCCCGCAAATCCATCCGCATATTTAAAAGTTGTGAAACGTTAAAAATAGTTGGGCGTGACCTAGTTGAGCAAAGGGGCTTACTTATAGCACCGCTCATACTGCCCCTTT
>NZ_DASTTN010000394.1:0-3447 GCF_035760125.1 Flavobacterium sp. | reverse complement strand
GGAGCACCTACAGGTATATCACAACGGTGACCAGGCTGACCATGAGAAGGATTCATCCCCTTGCCAACTTTTACTGGAGCAGTTGTTTGTACTGGAGTTGTAGTATTTTGAGCAGATGCTGCTGGGTATAGACTTTGACCTTGGTTTGGTTGTGGAGTTGTTAACGTTTGATTTTGTTGCTGATTGGCAACTTGATAAAATGGAACAACTACTTTAGGTGTTTGGTTTTCAGCTTCGTTTTTGCAGGAAATCAATACAAATGCTATAATGAATAGGGGAGTTAACAGATTTTTCATGATTTGATTTATTGGTTTTTACAAATTTAGGATTTTTAGTAATACGGTTCTGAATTAGAGTTTGCTTTTTAAAACGGAATTCAAAATGAGTCCAAAAAAAAACTACAAAATAAAGGGAACTTTACTTTGTAGTTTATGATTATATCTAAAAAGATGAAAATTAGTATTTAATCCTCTTCAATTTCAAATTCGGCGTCTTTTTCCCAAATCTCCATTTCGCAAGGTTTACAATTGAATTTTAGTTTGTATTCCAATTCTCCTTGTTTTAGTACCAAAGGCTCTTTCAATTTGCCTTCCATTGTGTCTTTATGGTATTTTGGACATTTGGCTAATTCGTACTTTATGCAATATTTGGTGGTCATCACACGAGATTTTCCTGGATCCCATTGTAATTCGAATGCTTTCTCGATCTCGGTCACTCCATGTCGCTCATAAAACTTGCGAGCCAATTTATTGGAAACATTATACATGAAATCCAATTTGGTTTCAGGATAAGGATGACTTGTTTTTTCGATTTTACGTTCTTCGCGTTTGTAGTTTTTCAAACGAGTTTCGGACAGTTGTTCGTAAACGGTTCTGCGCATTTCATTGATTTTTGAAATAGGCAAAAACCAATTATCAGTAAACTGAACTGTTATTTCATCGGCTGTGTAAGGCGTAAAACCAGTTTTAGCCAATTGCGCTTTGATGTTTTCCTCGATAGATTGATTGTTTTTCGTTTGTTCTTTCGGGTGAACCAATTGAACTGTGCTCATGTTTCCATCTTCATCGGTGGCAAGAAGTTCAAAACCAGTTTCGTTTTCGAATAATAATAAAGAAGTACTTATTTTACGGACAGCACTGTCTTCACGTTCTACGATTTTGATAAAAGCGGCATCATTGTTTCTGTAAATGAAAGTACCTTCTTTTAATTCTTTCAAAACGTTAGGATAGGCAAGTCCATTTTCGACTTTATTTACGTAAATACCGTCGGCTTCGTTATTTTCATTGATGTAGCACAAACCATCACCATTGTTCAATACGTGTCCGTTTTCAATTTCATAGGCATTTCCAACGGTTCGGATTAATTTACCAATGTATTGCCCTTTTGATTTTGGACTTTCCCAAGAACCAATTGTAGCGTGACGTTCATTGACAAAATAATCAGTATAACCACGGTTGAAAGTACGATTCAAAGCTGAATCAAAAGTATAAGTACATTTTCCTGAAGAGGCTTTGGTATATTTATCATTTTCTTCCAAGAAAGCATCCAGTTTTTGTCTAAGGTAAGAAACGTTGTTTTTTACGTAGACAATATCTTTCAAACGACCTTCGATTTTGAACGAACAAACACCAGCTTCCACCAAATTTGGAATCTCGTTTGAAACATCAAAATCTTTGATAGAAAGTAAGTGGGTACTTTTGATTAACGTTTCTCCATGACCGTCAATCAGATTGTAAGGCAAACGGCAGTTTTGGGCACAAGAACCACGATTGGCGCTACGTTCTCCATTGGCAACACTCATATAACAGTTCCCACTGAAAGAAACGCATAGAGCACCAGTTACAAAGAATTCCAGTTCCACATCGGTTGCGTTGCTAATTTCTTTGATTTGGTGTAAATTCAATTCACGAGCCAATACGACACGTTTGATTCCTGCATCGGCCAAAAACTTCATTTTGTCGGCATCTCTATTGTTTGCTTGTGTACTTGCATGTAAGATGATAGGAGGTATGTCCATTTCCATAATAGCCATATCCTGAATAATCAGTGCATCAACACCAATATCATACAATTTCCAAATCATCTGACGGCAAGTTTCCAATTCATTGTCGTAAAGAATGGTATTCATAACCACAAAAACAGGAACATTGTATAAATGGGCATATTGTACCAAGGCAGCAACATCTTCAATAGAGTTGGTGGCATTCGAACGGGCACCAAATTGGGGAGCTCCAACATAAACTGCATCAGCACCGCTGTTAATGGCAGCGATACCGTGAATTAAATCTTTTGCTGGCGCTAATATTTCTACTTTCTTCTTCATCTGTGGATGATCAATTTATAATTTCTAAAAGCTGTTTGCTTTTGTATTTGCAAAAAGCGTGCAAAGTTCTTATAAATAATCCGAGATTTCTAACTCAAAAGGATTTTTTTTGAGTTGAAATAGAAAAAGTAGGATTAGTAATTAGGTTAAATTGATGTATTTTTTATAAAACAGGAATCAATAGTTACAGAAAACCCCAAATCTTTTGGATTCGGGGCTTGATTAAGATTGATTGTAAATGGTCATTTATTCCATTTTGTCATATTCTTTCATTCCGATACTGTTTTCTACAATATTTATTTCAGGTCTTCCAATTGCAACTCCCATATTTACTCCACATCTCACAAAATACTCTTTTCCTTTTTCTACATTTATTTTGATTTCAGATTTTGTTTCGAGGGTTCCATAAAAATTTTGATTACCGAATTTCTTTGTCTTATACACAAACTTTTCTCCATTTCTTAATCTACCAACAATTGAATCGTTCGTGTTTTTTATATGGTAACCCAATAAAGAACCAACTGCTAAATTTGGTCTATAGAAATAAATTAATGCATAATCACTATCTTCATTCAGCCTTGATTTGTTTTTTATATTTTTGTTACTTATGATTATTGATAAAGATTCAGAATTCAAATTTCTATAAATTTTTGCTTTTACTCTATAGCAAGTACTTCCAAAGAAACTAGGTTCTTTAATTTCTGTAATTTGGATTATATTTCCACCTGCATTTCTAGCGGCAGTAGTTACATCTGAAATCACTTTATTATATCCACAATCTGTCGTAAATCCTGAATCTCCAATTTTTACATCTCCAATAAATTCTGAATTACCAGGTAATACATCTGTTTTTTCTAATACTATTATTTGATTTTCATCATTTAGCTTTTGGTAATTTTTGTTAGCTAGTTTTGTTGAAACACTTGTGCCACAAGCTGCAAATAAAATGAGCAAAGAAAAAAGTAATAATTTTTTCATTTTCTTTTTTGTTATTGATTAGAATGTAAATATAGTAGATTTTAGCTTCAGCAAAATTGTATTTTGTAAAAATAATTATCATTTTTTGCCATTTATGAGCTTTCAAAAACTCATTTTTTTTTTATTTAGGAGCTTTTTTATTCAAT
>NZ_DASTTN010000393.1:0-4150 GCF_035760125.1 Flavobacterium sp. | reverse complement strand
GTTAAAATTGGTTCTGCTCTATTGATCTTTTCCGGAGTCTATTTGGTTACTATGAAGAAGCATTAATTACAATTTTGCAACATCATTTGGGGTATTCAAAACAGGCATTTATTTTATTATATTTACATAAAAACAGCCAATATGGATAAAATCAAGGATTTTCTCTACCTCAACAAATATGAGATTTTACTATTCGGATTGATTCAACACTTATTTATTGGTGTTTTATTTTCCGATTTATCAGGAGCTCTCAAAATAGTTTGGGTAATGAATATCGTTATTCTTGGATTTACAACTATTGGAATTTTCATTCAAACTGGAAAAAGGAAAAACCAAATCCGAAATGCACTCTTGTTTTTGGTTGTTCTAATTACCTTGGGAATCCCTTTCAACAATAAAAACTCACTGTTTTTCATAGCAGTAAATGTGATTTACGTACTGTTTTTCATTTTTATTTTTTGGGAGGTATTAAAATTTTTAGTAAGTCCCAGCTACATTAACAAAGATGTAATTTCTGCGGCTGCTTGTGGATATTTTTTGCTCATTGAAATTAGCGTTTTTATTATGCAAACCCATTTTTACCAAAATCCCAACTCCTTTAGCGGAATAAACACTTCAACCCCTTATGCGTCTTTCACAGACTTGGTTTATTTTTGTTGTATTACTTTTTCCAGTATTGGTTTTGGTGATATTACACCCAATAGTCAACAAACCAAGTTATTCACTTCGCTATTGGGTATAATTGGGCAATTTTATTCTGTTGTTCTCGTTGGCATTTTAATTAGTAAATTCTCCTCCAATAAAAAAAATTAAGTTTCCGATTTTTAAATAAATCCTGGAAAATAGCAAGTCCTTACAGAATATAGGCCTCTGAAACTTTTTCCTTATCTTTGAACACTTTTAGAAATATATATGATACAATCGATGACTGGTTTTGGTAAAGCGACTTTGCAATTACCATCCAAAAAAATTACAGTAGAAGTAAAATCTTTAAACAGTAAAGGTTTAGATTTAAATGTACGAATGCCTTCTCTTTATCGCGAAATGGAATTGGGTTTACGCAACCAAATCGCTTTAAAACTTGAAAGAGGTAAAGTAGATTTTTCTATTTTTATCGAAAGTACCGCAGAACAGACTTCTACCAAGGTCAATGTACCTATCGTAAAAGCCTACATAAAACAATTGAGAGAAGTGTATGCTGATGCCGATGAAACTGAATTGATGAAAATGGCCGTGCGTATGCCCGACACCATGAAAATAGAACGTGAGGAAATCGACGAAAATGACTGGGTTCAAATCCAAACCGTTATCGAAGAAGCCTTGCAAAACATTTTGAATTTCAGAAAAGACGAAGGACAATCATTGGAAAATGAATTTCAATTGCGTATCGGGAACATTCGTCAATATATGAATGAGGCTTTGGCATTAGATCCAGAGCGTGTTCAGGCGATAAAAGACCGTTTACAAACTGCTATTTCAGAATTGAAAGTAAACGTGGATGAAAACCGTTTCGAACAAGAATTAATTTATTACCTAGAAAAACTGGACATCACCGAAGAAAAAGTGCGTTTGACCAACCATTTGGATTATTTTCTGGAAACTATCAACGGAACGGAAGCCAACGGAAGAAAACTAGGATTCATTACTCAAGAAATGGGACGTGAAATTAACACTATGGGTTCCAAATCGAATCATGCGCAAATGCAAAAATTAGTGGTTCAGATGAAAGACGAACTGGAAAAAATTAAGGAGCAGGTATTGAATGTATTGTAAAAAAGCTCTATGCCCTAAGCTTTAAGCTTAAGGCGAAAAATGTAAATGAAGTTCATTAGCTTAAAGCATATTGCTTAAAGCCTAAAGCTAGAATAATGAAAAAAGGAAAATTAATCGTATTCTCGGCACCATCGGGATCTGGGAAAACCACTATAGTTAGACATTTATTAGGAAAGGAAGATTTAAATCTGGAATTTTCTATATCGGCAGCTACGCGTGAAGCACGTGGTGAAGAAGTAAGCGGAAAAGATTATTACTTCATGTCCCTGGACGAATTTAAAAAACACATCAAAGCAGAAGATTTTGTAGAATGGGAAGAAGTTTATCGCGATAATTTCTACGGAACGCTAAAAAGTGAAGTGGAACGAATTTGGGCCAAAGGAAAAAACGTGATTTTTGACATTGACGTTGCCGGCGGTTTGCGTATCAAACACAAATTCCCAGAGGAAACTTTGGCTGTTTTTGTAAAACCTCCAAGCGTTGATGAACTTAAAAGGAGATTAAAAGAACGCTCTACCGAAAGCGAAGACAAAATCAATATGCGAATTGCGAAGGCTTCCGTAGAATTGGCAACTGCACCACAATTTGACGTGATTATAAAAAACTATGATTTGCCTGTTGCTCTTGAAGAAGCGCATCAATTGGTAAAGGATTTTGTAAAAAAATAAATTGAAAGATTTAAAAAGTGAAAAATTACGAAAAGTGATTTTAGTTTTTAAATCTTTCTATTTTTAAATTAAATTCATGAAAATAGGTTTGTATTTCGGAACGTTTAATCCCATACATGTTGGGCATCTTATCATTGCCAATCATATGGCTGAACATTCCGATTTGGATCAAGTTTGGATGGTCGTTACGCCACACAATCCGCTCAAAAAGAAAGCAACTTTACTTGATGATTACCACCGTTTGCAAATGGTCTATCTCGCCACCGAGGATTTTCCAAAAATTAAACCTTCGGATATTGAGTTCAAATTATCACAACCCAATTACACGGTAAACACACTGGTTCACTTACAAGAAAAATTTCCTGATCACGAATTCTCTTTGATTATGGGAGAAGACAACTTAAAGTCGTTCCATAAATGGAAAAATTATGAAGTAATTTTGCAACACCACGACATTTATGTTTATCCTCGAATTTCATCGGAAGCAGAAAATTTGGAATTAAAAAACCATCCCAAAATCCATTTGATTGATGCTCCTGTTGTAGAAATATCTTCGACTGACATTCGTCACAATATCAAAAAAGGGAAAAACGTTCAGCCTTTATTGCCTCATAAAGTTTGGGATTATATTGACCATAATAATTTTTACAAGAAATAACTATTCCAAAACCAGCTTTAATTCGGCCATTATATCCTGAAAAATCGGACTCAAATTTTCATTTTTACCTGATAACAAGAATACATCAGTACTAGGCATTTCTTTGCTGTTCCAAATCAACTGCAGTTTATTTTCTTGGATCAAATTTTTGGCATTGATGTTCCAAGTAATCGCTACTCCAGTATTCTTAGTGAGGATTTCCAGCATTTCATATTCTGAAGGAATGATATAATTGGCTATAATCGAAGGTCTTTTTTTGGCAAAAACATGAAGCCAAAACAACTTAATATGTGGAATTCCGGCGTCATGGCTGTACCATTTTTGTTCGTTCAGCCAATTTTCGATGGTCTTAAAATCTTTGGCTTTAATATTTTGCTTAATCGTCGAAACATCAATATCAGTAGAGCTAACAATGACTTGCTTAATTTCGCCTGCCTTTTTTTGAATGGTATCAAAAGTATCAAACTTCTTGTTTACTATCGCAAAATCTAATTTTTTGGTATTTACCAAATCAAATAAAGCATCATTAGTATGAAACGTAAAATCGATAAAATCAAATTTTGCGACCAAAGCACTCCCGATACTGCTCATCAAATGTCTCGAAATTCCAACAGACAATAATCGATTAGCATTGAAAGCTTTGGCACGAAATCCGTTCTCTACATTTTCCAAACGGTCTAAGGCATCAATAATTAGATTATTGAGTAACTTAGCATACTCTGTTGGTTCAACCCCTTTGGACTTTCGATTAAATAGCTTGTAACCTACATGCGCCTCCAACATCACTATTTGCTGACTAACAGCTGGTTGACTTATAAATAATTCCTTGGCTGCCAAGGAAAAATTTCCGTTTTTATAAACAGATTTAAACGTTCGGTACCATTCTAAATTAACCATGATATAAATATATTTATCACAAACATAATTTAAATTATTTTTACTAATACCATATCCGTCATAAATTTGCTGTACTAAAAAATCAAATCATGAAAAAATTTACAGTATTCACTATTCTAGCATTAACAATGAGTTGCTTTATGGCAACTGCACA
>NZ_DASTTN010000392.1:0-4962 GCF_035760125.1 Flavobacterium sp. | reverse complement strand
TATCAACTGGACAATGGTTGAGTATTCCGTTTATAATAGTGGGTTTATATTTTGTAATTACTGCAAAGAAGACCACTGAAATATAAATTGAATTTTATTTAATTATAAAAATAGCCACTGAAATTCAGTGGCTATTTTTTTTACTAACCAATCTTTGAAGTCGTAAAAACTGTTATTTTTTCTTCTAAAAAAAGTTCAGAAGCCTCATTAAATTTCAAAAAATGAGATTGTTTTTTATGCAAATCAAGCCCTTCATTATTTTTCCAAACTTCGTGAAGAATGAATACATCAGGATCTTCTATATTTTGATGTAAATCATACTGAAGACAGGCGGCTTCCTTCTTAGAATTCCTCGATAACTCAACCAAGATAGCTTTCAATTCTTCTCTACATTCAGATTTACTTTTGATAATAACTGTCAAATTTATTTCCATAATTAGTTCAAAAATAATTGAGTCAAATGATTTCTATACATCTCTAAATCACTATCCACGTTAGCTCCTTTCATAACATCATGAAAATGTAAGCTTTCTAAAGGCTTCATCCCCGTAAAAGCATTCATTCTGTGAAATCCAAATAACACTCCATCGTCAACACTTGTTTCTCCAAAGAACTCACCTGGTAATGTAAAAGCTTCTTTCGGTGCATTCCAAGAAGAAGTGACCAAGTATTTTCTCCCGTGCAACATGCCTCCTGTACCGTAATTGATTGCAGGATTTTTAGAAGAGCGCCCGTCACTTTTGTAAATACCATTATCATGACCTTCGGTAAAAACGACATCTATGTATTTCTTGAAAGCATGTGGCAATTGGAACCACCAAATCGGCGTATGATAAATAATTACATCCGCCCAAACAAATTTTTCCACTTCCTGAGCTGGATCAAACTCATCGTTCACATCAGTGCTTTTTACTTCAAAATTTTTATTATTTAAAAAAAAATCAGCAGTCGCATTAGCTATTGTTTGATTAAATCTTCCACCTGAATGTCCGAACTTTTGCCCCCCATTTATTATAAATATCTTTTTCATATTGTTTTATATTAATTTGATAGTGCAAATTTACAACCTACAAACCCATTATTAAAATAACATAATTTATACATTTGCATCATAATTATAATACTTATTAAAATGGTAAATCTAGAATGGTATAGAACTTTCAAATATATTTACAAAACTGGCACCCTAACCGGTGCAGCAGATGCATTATTTATTTCACAACCTGGGGTTAGTTTGCATTTGAGTTCACTAGAAAGTTACGTTGGATATAAATTATTCGACAGAACAAGCAGAAAAATGATTCCTACCGAAAAAGGAAAAGTGCTCTATAATTTTATAACAGATGCATTATCAAAATTAGAAGAAGCAGAAAAAAACTTCCAGCGCAGTACAGAAAAAAACACACCAACAATTAGCATTGGAATGTGTTTTGAAACCTTCCAGATTACTTTAGAACCATATTTGGCAACCTTTCCATTTAATGTGATTATCCAATTTGGAGAATATCCAGAAATGATTGAGAATCTAGACAAAGGAATTTTAGATTTAATCATTACTCCACAAATGATTGTAAAGAACACTATAGATTACCAAGCCTTTTCTTCAGAAACAATAGTTCTTATAGGTGGCAACGAAACAGATTCAGATGCTTTTGACACATTAAAAAAACAAAATGACTTAGAAGCAATAGAACTGTGGCTAAAACAACAAAGATGGTATGGAACTACTGGAGACATGGAGCATTTAAGACGTTTTTGGCAACTTAATTTTAATAAATATGCAGATTTTAGACCAAACTATATTGTTCCAAATTTAAACTCCATAGTGCGCTGCCTAAGCAACAGCAGTGGCTTGGCGGTAATTCCGAATTTCTTGTGTAAAACAGAACTCGAAAGTGGAAAAATAAAGCTATTGTGGCAAGGAAAAACTCCTTTGACAAACACTCTCTATTTCGCAAACAAAAAGAAAAGCATCTATACAGATGAAATACAATTAATAAAAGAGACCTTTATGAAAATAATGTAACTAGAATTATACTCAGAAAACAAAAGATATTTCAATAAAAAGCAAAAAAAAGATTCAACTTTCGTTGAATCTTTTTTTAAAATATATGATTACTATTTCTAGGCTTCCACTTCCTGATGTTTAACTTCTACTTCATGCTTCTCATCTTTAGAGATGGTATCAACCAATACTGGAGTTGCAATAAACAATGAAGAATAAGTACCAATAATAATACCAATAAGCATTGCAAAGATAAATCCTCTGATAGACTCTCCACCGAAAATAAACATGATTAACAATACAAAAATCATCGTCAAAGAAGTATTGATTGTTCTCGACATTGTAGAGTTAATAGATTTGTTTACAATTTCAGAGAACGAACCTTTTGTTTTACCATCCAAGAACTCACGTACTCTGTCATATACAATTACGGTATCATTCATAGAATAACCAATAACAGTCAAGATAGCCGCAATAAAGTGTTGGTCAATCTCCATACCGAAAGGCATGTATTTCCAAAGCAATGAATAAACTCCTAATACGAAGATAACATCATGCGCTACCGCAGCAATAGCACCTAAACTATATTGCCATTTTCTGAAACTGATTACTAAATATAAACCTACAATAAGCATTGCTCCTAATACAGCCCAGTATGCATTTGTTTTAATATCTTCTGCTACAGTTGGTCCAACTTTTGATGCTTGTACAACACCTAACTTTTTACCTTCATAAGCATTTATAAATTTATCGTAAGTCATTCCTGAAGCATAATGCTTTTTCAAACTTTCGAATAATTTTTTATTTACATCTTCGTCAGCAGCACTACCTGTCTCCTGAATCTTATACTTAGTTGTAATTTTCAACTGATTATCTTCACCAAATATTTTAACCTCAGCACTACCAAATACAGCAGTTAATTCTTCTTTAACCAACTCAGGCTCCATTGACTTTTCGAAACGAACTTGGAAAGTTCTTCCTCCAACAAAATCGACACCTTGATCAAAACCGTGAGTTGCAATAGATGCAATACTTACAATAGTTACAATAATAGAGAAAAGGTAAGTCCATTTTTTAATTCCTAAGAAATCAAAATGAAAGTTAGTAAAGAAATTTTTAGAAAATTTAGTTACAAAAGATAAATCATTTTTACCTGCAATATTTTTGTCAATAAAAATTCTAGCAATAAAGATAGATGTAAACAAAGAGGTAATGATACCAATTAATAAAGTAGTAGCAAATCCTTTGATTGGTCCAGATCCAAAGATAAACAATACGGCACCAGTCAAGATGTGAGTTACGTTTGCATCAACGATAGAACGCATAGCACCTGTCCAACTATAAGAAGCTTTTACAGCTTCATCCAAAGTTTTACCAGATCTTAATTCCTCTTTTGCTCTTTCATAAATAATGATATTCGCATCAACTGCAGTACCCATTGTTAAAACGATACCTGCAATACCCGGCAATGTAAGTACAGCACCTAAGCTAGCCAAAATTCCAAACATAAATAATAAGTTGACTGCTAAAGCAATATTTGCATACCAACCAGCTTTACCATAATAGATCATCATCCAAAGAGATACCAAAAGCAATCCAATTACTGCAGAATTAGTACCATTATCAATAGCTTCCTGACCTAAGGATGGACCTACAACTTCAGACTGGATTATTTCAGCAGCAGCCGGTAATTTACCTGCTCTCAATACATTCGCTAAATCTTTAGTCTCTGTAACATCAAACTGTCCAGAAATCTCAGATCTTCCTCCTGCAATCGGTCCACTTGAAACACCTGGTGCAGAATATACAATATCATCAAGAACGATAGCGATATTACTTTTTTGAGTATAAGCTCTTCCTGTTAATTCTTCCCATTCTTTTGCTCCTACGTTATTCATTTGCATAGAAACAGCTGGTTTACCCATTTGATCAAAAGTATCGCTAGCGTCAGTTACAACACCACCACCCATTGAAGCAACATTATCTCTGTTTCCTTTTAATGCATACAACTCAACAACTTCAACCTCTTTTTCTTTAGCATCTTTAATTGTAGTTGGTTTCCCCCATACAAATTTTGCATAACGTTGTTCACCTGCCAATAAAATTCTGATATCTGCTCTTTTGAAGTAAGAATTGATTGTAGCAGTATCTTTTGGAGAGAAAAGACCTAAAACTGGTCCGCCACCTTGAGCAACAATTTTGTCAATAATAGGATTATTTCCTTTTTTAGTAGCAGTAGAATCTTTTCCATCAGTCAATAATGCACTTAATGAATCTTTTGCTACAGCTTTAGTTTCAACTTTAGCGATTTCAGTTTTTTTCAAAGCTTCGTTAGCAGCCATGATGAAATTACCAATTTCTTCAACTTTATAAGTTTCCCAGAACTCTAATTGAGCAGTACTTTGCAATAATTTTTTGATTCTGTCAATATCTTTAGCACCTGGAAGCTCCACAAGGATTTGTCCAGACTCCCCTAATTTTTGAATATTAGGCTGAGTAACACCAAATTTATCGATACGTTTTCTCAATACTCCAAAAGCACTTTCAACAGATTCATCAACTTTTCTTTTGATTACTTTTTGTACTTGAGCATCTGTCATTTGAAAAGTAACTCCACCTTCACCTTGCAAACTTCTGTTGGCAAAAATATCTGGTGACGCTAATTTCACTGAACCTTTAGAATTAGCTTCAAAAGCTTCAAAAAATGCATCAATATAAGCTTGATTTCCTTTTTTATTTGCAGTGGCATCCGCCAAAGATTTATTAAAAACTGGATTTTTCGAATTATTTGATAATCCTTTCAAAATGTCTTTAACAGAGATTTGAAGAGTCACATTGATTCCTCCTTCTAAGTCAAGTCCTTTGTTGATTTGTTTATCTTTTACTTCATTGAAAGTAAAATCGGTAAAACCTAAGCTAATCACTTTTTCTTTACCAATTGAATACAAATATTTTAC
>NZ_DASTTN010000391.1:0-3047 GCF_035760125.1 Flavobacterium sp. | reverse complement strand
GAATGAAGAATTACCCAAAATAGATAAAAAAAAGGAAAAAGAGGAGAAACCAGAGCGTGGCATTGACACTTTATTTAGGGTAACTTTAGGTAATCATACACGTTTGAGTGGCATTGCCGACAGTAAGGCCAATATTTTACTTTCCGTAAATGCGATTATTATTTCGATAGCACTTTCAACATTGATTCCAAAATTAGACAGTCCCAAAAATGTGCATTTGGTTGTTCCTACTTTTATAATGTTGATGTCTAGCGTAATAACTATTATTTTTGCCATTCTTTCGACACGACCAAAAGTAACCAAAGGAGTTTTTACCAAAAAAGATATTGAAGACAAGAAAGTGAATCTTCTTTTCTTTGGTAATTTTTATAAAATGCCTTTGGAGGATTACAAATGGGCGATGAACGAAATGATGAAAGACAGAGAATATCTATATAATTCAATGATTAAGGATTTATATTATTTAGGAATCGTTTTGGAGAAAAAATACCGATTATTGCGAATTGCCTATAATATTTTTATGATTGGAATCGTACTGTCCGTAATCGCTTTTGTATTGGCATTCAAAACAATTAGTGGTTAATTTTGTTCATTCAATAAATCTTGATAAGTGTTGTTTTTGACGTTACTTTCCAGATTATTGTTGACTACTTTTACCCTAAATGCTCTTAATCCTGATACGCCTTGAAGTTCTTCAACTTCAAATTGTTCTATACTAGGCTCCAACAATTTTTTGTGTTGTAGGTATTTGATGTATTTCAAATATTCGTTTTCTTCGGCATTGTGAGAATAAACAATAGTGATTTTTTCTTTTTGGGTGATTCGCTCTTTGGTTCCTTTTATATTGGCTTTATCAATGCGTTTTTTGACTACTTCATAGCGGGCATTGTAAGTTCCATCAACATCAAATCGTTTTTCATCCATTCTAAAACGGATAGAAATTGGAGAGCTGAATACCAAAATCAAGGAAGTAACATCCAATTCATACGGTAAAGTAGCTTTGAGTTGGTGGTGTTCTATTTCCATTTCGCATAAAGTCTGCAATTGCCACAATCTTAAATTTTGCAAATAAAGGCTATTAAATGGCTTCGTGGGAGCAATCGATGCGCCAATATAGAGATTGTGTTCTACGCCATCGGTTTTGAATCGCTCGTAATAATGGGGATAGATTAGTTGGGCTTCAATTTGTTTCTTATCCAAGACAGCGGCCATTTTTTTATTGATTATGGACATAGTATTATCAAATTTCTTTCGGGCTTGATAAAACATTCCAGTTTTTTCGTCCAAGCTTTCAAAATAGTTTTCCCTTGCCGCTCCACTTTCAATATCCATTTTGGTGTTTTTTAGGATAGGATGAATTTCAGTTTCGATATAATTTTGAATTTGTTGCTCTGTATCTGCTTTTAATGACGATTCAAGCTCTTTGTTGAAAGAGTGTAATTCGAATATTCGTTGTTCCAATAAAACAAGACTTTCATTTGATTTTTGCTTTTCAAGGAGTTGTATAAGAGTGGTTAATTGGTTTTTTAAATCCTCTTTTACGGTTTCATTTCGATGTTCGGAGGAACCTTTAATGTCAATCTGTCCATATAGCGGATAGACTTCCTTGAATATGATTTCTTTAAAAATATAGTCTTTATTGGGACTGTTGGTTTGATAGTATTTGAGGGCTTCCCGTCTAAATTTCCAATAAACACTGGAGTGAATGGCAGTATATTCTCTTTGGATAATGGCTTCAATTTGATGTTGCATATCGGTTTTGTAGCGTTCCAATGTATCGATGAGATAGGGGAGAACCAAATCCAAATTTGTGGCATTGATACTGTTCAGTTCCTTTGGCTTTGCCGAAACCAATTCTATAATTCCAAGTATGTTGCCATCTTTTATGACAGGCGCAAAAATGCAGCTCTGAATGTTTTGTTTCGATAAATACTGTCCGAGTTTTTCATTTCCGGGAATTTTTGAAAATTGCTCGATATCAGCAATTATTATTGATTTTTTTTCTTCTAAAATAGCTTCGAGCGAACAACCGTAAATGGCATTTTTACAATCAGTTTCCTCTAGGTCATTTAAGATGTAACTTTTCATCTCTTTCTCCTCATGAGTAGGGTTTGTAAATTTTTCTTCCTCCTCATTGTATATGGTAAAACCAATTTTTAAATCAGAAATTTTAAAAATTGATCTAAAAATTGATTCAAAACTCAGACTTGATTTGTTTTGTGATGATTCTGATTTTAAGAGATTGCTTTTTAGGTTAGATATGGCATTTTCTCTAGTAACATCGATAAGGCTAATAATTCCAAAACCTTTTAGAATCCAGCTTTCAATAGGAAATTTTTCTTTCCATAAATTAATGTTGTCATAGTTATTCATCAAAAAATCAATGTCCTCTTGAGAAAGTTTAGGTGCATTTTGGGTTGGAATAATTTCTATAAAATCAGCATTGTACAAAATACGATAATGATTCATGATGCCATTACCGCTCGGAATATCATAAAATAAAGGTCTGTTAAAGTCGAAGTGCTGACCATAATATGCGTTTAAAATTAAGATACAATTGAAGACGTAAAATTGATCCTCTTCAAAATCACGTATCTCCATGTCAAATGTCATTCCTGCGTTTTGAAGAATGTTTTTGAATCTTTCTGTATAGTTAAAAGTGATATTCTGAAAAGGAATGCTAATGGCTTTAATCTCGTTGTGTGTTAATGCAGTAGGGAAGAGGTCTGCAAGTAAATTATGGATTAGCTTTTCATGTTGTTTAATGAAGTTCAAATCTTCAATGCCATCTCTAAATTCAGGGAAAGGAGCTATTTCTTTTAATAGTGCTTTGGCATAATTAGAGCGGTAATCTACGTTGGTCGCAGCAATGTCCTCCAAATTTTCGATCAATTTATGAAAAGAAATTAGGGTTTTAAAAGGGCTTTCTGTAAACGGATTATTGCTCATAATTATGTTAATATGTAAAAAGTAAAATTACGAATAAAAAAGTGATTTGATTTTTTCTTTTTTAATCTAATTAAATGAGTTATCAGTTTAAAATTAAC
>NZ_DASTTN010000390.1:0-3372 GCF_035760125.1 Flavobacterium sp. | reverse complement strand
TTCATTTTTATTGGCTTCGATTAAAGTTTTCACATTCTCCAAATCATTGTATTTAGCAAGCAAAGTATCTTTGGCCGTTCCTGCTGTTACACCTGGACTATTTGGCGTTCCAAAAGTAACCGCACCACTCCCCGCCTGAATTAAAAACGAATCAGAATGACCATGGTAACAACCAGCAAATTTGATGATTTTATCTCTTTTGGTAAATCCACGAGCCAAACGCACCGCGCTCATACAAGCCTCTGTCCCGGAATTCACAAAACGGATTTTGTCTATATTTGGAACCATCGAAACTGCTAGTGCTGCAATTTGGGTTTCCAATTCGGTTGGCATTCCAAAAGAGGTCCCCAATTTGGCTTTTTCAATTACGGCTTCCACTACAGGTTCGTAAGCATGGCCCAAAATCATTGGTCCCCATGAATTGATATAGTCGATTAAACGGTTTCCATCTTCATCGTACAAATATGCCCCTTTGGCACTTTTTACGAATATTGGAGTTCCACCCACGGCTTTAAAAGCTCTTACTGGCGAATTTACTCCCCCTGGGATTACTTTTTCTGCTTCAGCAAAAAGCTGACTACTTCTTTGGTATATCATTACGATTTTAAATTTTAGATTTTTGACTTCAGATTTTAGATTTGACTGAATACTAAAAACTGAATACTGTCAACTTATTTCACTATCAACTTCTGTCCTATTGAAAGTGTATTCTCTGTTAGATTATTTTTCTGTTTTAATTCTTCTACGGTTAAATTGAATTTTTTGGAAACGGAATAAAAAGTATCTCCTTTTTGAATTTCATATAAACTGGCTTCATCTGAGCCAAAATTATCCTCAAGCAATACTTTGGCCTCTTCCTTTGCCATTTCTTTTCCTAAAACTTTCGCGTCGTACTGACTTAAATTGTATGATTCTATATAACTTATTAATTTCTCAGGATATCTAGGATCTGTGGCATAACCTGCATCTTTTAAACCTTTTGCCCATGCTTTGTAATCTCCTTTGGGTAATGTAAACAAATTGGCATATCTTTTTTTACCCGTCAATACCATCGCGTGATCTTGGTAGGACTCGGAGGCTTGATTGTATTTTCTAAAACATTCATTGGCAGAATCATCATCTTTATAAACCTTGTCTCCCGTCCAATCGCTATGGCATTTGATTCCGAAATGATTATTGGCTGTCATTGCCAAATCCCCTTTTCCTGCTCCCGATTCCAAAATTCCCTGTGCCAAAATAATACTGGCAGGAATCCCATAGGTTTTCATATTGCTCATCGCTACCCCACTGTATTGTGAGATGTAGGCTCTGGTTGCTTCATTTGTACTTATCGGTTTTGAAGTGGGCTGAGTGGTCGTCTTATTACTACTGCTACTCCCGTTTTGGATTGGTTTGGAATATTTCCATCCCACCGGTTTTTTTGTAGTAACGATAGCTGGTTTCGAAGAACCGCATCCGATGATAGTCCCAATTAAAAGAAATAAAGTTATTTTTCTAACCATGAAGCTGTATTTGGGTGTTATGTTTTACTTTTTTTTATTATTGAACTTCAATCAATGTTTTGTTTTTGCTTTTCAAAAGCGTATTCATTCCCTGGATTCCCTGTAATCCTCCTGTATGAATCAATAGAATTTTGGAATTATGAGGAAAATAGTCTTTCTGAATTAAATCTATAACGCCAAAAACCATCTTTCCCGTATAAATTGGGTCTAACGGAACTTCCGTTTGTTTGTAAAACTGATTTATGAACTGAATCAATTCTTCATTTACCTTTCCGTAGCCCCCAAAATGATAATCGGTTATTAATTCCCAATTTTCACTGGTGGCAAATTTACGAATTTCATCTTTTAAAAAGTCTCCTTTTAATGCAGGAAATCCCAAAACTTTTTGGTTTGGAAAAGCACTGTTGATTATCCCCGAAATGGTGCCTCCCGTTCCTACCGCACAGCATATGTAATCAAACTTAGTATCTTCCTCAGTTAGTATTTCTTCACAACCTTTTACGGCATATTCATTAGTACCGCCTTCTGGAACAAGGTAAAACGATCCGAATTTATTTTTTAGGTTGGCTATAAAACTAGGTTCGGTTTTCAATCGATAGGCTTCTCTGGTCACAAACTCGAATTGCATTCCGCATTCTTGGGCAAACTGCAAAGTTGTATTTTCGTCAATTTTTTCACCCAACTCATCTCCACGAATTACTCCGATAGTTTTAAAACCTTGTTCTTTTCCCGCATACGCCACCGCCGCAATATGATTAGAGTACGCACCTCCAAAAGTCAACACAGTTTCCTGCTTTTCGGCTTTTGCCTGCAGTAAATTATACTTTAACTTCCTGAATTTATTACCTGAAATAAAAGGATGAAGCAAATCTTCCCGCTTTATTTCGAGAGAAATTCCATTAGGCAATTTGTATGTTATTTTCTGGTTCAAAGTTTAGGATTTATTAGCTTTTAAATAGTTTAAAAAACTAAAAAAAGTTCTTTTTTTAAAATAGTCTAAGTCTGTTTCATTGGCATAAGCCTCACGTTCAAAACTAATATTTCTATAGGCCAAATTGGCGTTTTTATACTGCAACAAACGTACCGCATATTCGATAAAATACCAAACAAAAAAAGGCAAAACGAGTAATTCCAATTGTTGTCGAAGGTGAATTTTTTCGTGATTGACAAGTACTTTATTTTCGGAATCGAATGCGTATTTTATAAACACAAAAGGAAAGACTGTTAGCCCGCGATATCCTTTAGGAATTAAATATTTGGCAACAATAACAAACATTGGTTATAAAATTTATAGATTTGTACAGGCAATTTAGGTCAAATAAAAGAAAAACACAATCTCCTAATTGCAAATTTCAAGTATAAAAAAGAATGGCAGAACAAAGTAATGAAAATAAATTAACTGAGGGTGAAGATTTTTATTACACTCCCGAAGGTTACAAATGCTTTACCGAAAAATACCATTTGAAAAGAGGGTATTGTTGCAAAAGCGGCTGTCGCCATTGTCCCTATGGATTTGATAAGAAAACGGGGCAAATTAGGAAATAGATTTTTCAGATAACAGAACGCAGAATTTAGATTTCAGATTACAAAATTCTTTTTAAAACATTAAAATAACAGAAATGGACATCCTTTCTTTAAAGTATAAAATTAAAATTCACAAGTCCTACCACAGGTCGGATATACGGTATCCCTAGTGGGCAATTTCTCTAAATTAAGAAAAACATCTTGATTTATGGGATGCGAGAGGGATAAAAGCAAACTACCGAAGTAGTGCGGATAGCCCGACCGTATTAAGGAAAGTGGCCGACTAACCACAACGACAAGTAGGCCACTTTTCTTAATGGGGTCTCGCCCAACAGATGCTTATTAG
>NZ_DASTTN010000389.1:0-5860 GCF_035760125.1 Flavobacterium sp. | reverse complement strand
TTTTCTATTTTTTTCATTTGACTCCATAGCGTTAGACATCGTAAAAAACATTAGACACAAAAACAGCTATGAAATCTATTATAAAAAGTAACATAGAGGAAAAAACCACCGCCGAATTTGCTGCCAGTCCAACTCCTGCCGTTCCTTTTTTACAATAATACCCTTTAAAACAGCCTACCAATCCGATGGCAAAGCCAAAGAAAAAAGACTTAATTGTCGAAGGTATAACATCAAAAAATTCGAGATGATTAAAAACTTGGGTGAAATACAATAGTAGTGAAACATCCCCTTTTAAATTTTCGACCAAAAAAGAACCCAAAAGTGCTACTCCATCCCCAATAAAAACCAATATCGGAAGCATCAGAGTAGTCGCCAATATTCGAGTAACGACTAAATATTTGAAGGGATTTGTTCCGGAAACTTCCATGGCATCTATTTGCTCGGTCACTCGCATAGAACCCAGTTCGGCTCCAATTCCTGAACCGATGCGTCCAGCACAAATTAATGCGGTTATGATGGGGCCAATTTCCCTGATAATGGAAACGCTGACCATAGCAGGAATCCAAGAAACGGCACCAAATTGTTGTAAAGTAGGCCTAGATTGCAAGGTAAATACCAATCCGATAATAAATCCGGTTACCCCAACAAGAAGCAGGGAACGGTTACCCATATTATAGCATTGCCTAAGAAATTCCTTGAACTCCAACGGACGTTTGAATGCTTCCTTGAAAAAACGCCCCGCAAAATCAGACAGTTCGCCAATTTCCAAAAGAAAGTTTTTGAATGATTCTATAATTCTAAAAATAGTATTCATTCCGTTTGTAGATTAATTTTTAATAAGAATCGTACTCAAATATACGAATATTCCATTGATTTTATTCATATTAAAAATTACAAAATGAATCATTTGTGGGCTTTAATCCTCATATAGTCGCAATCTGTTTTGCGTTGTCATCAAATCTTTTTGCAAATGTTCTATTTTTTGCAAAAGGTTAAAAACAACATCAATTCCTTCGGGATTCACTTCCAATTCGTGATGCAATCGGATCATTCGTTCCAAATTATGCATCTGATTTTCGTGGATATAAGGAGATTGTTCCATGATTTCAATTTCAATCAAACCCAAATCATGAAGATGAGTAAAGAAAGAAAGTTCAACCTGATAATGCGAGCTAACCGTTTTCAAAAGGATTAAGTTATCGTTTTTCATATTATAGATAATATTTAAATTTTGGAAATATGGTATCGCTATTCTTCAATAATATTATATCCATTTAAATCATAGCGATTTCATACTGTTCTGAGTTTAGCTAGTTCTGCAAATAATTCTTTTTCCTTTTCGGTAAGGTTTGTGGGCAAGACAACATGGTAGGAAATATACAGATCCCCAAATTCCCCTTCTTTTTTATAAATCGGAAAACCTTTCCCTTTTAGTTTCACTTTGGAACCACTCTGCGTTCCTGGTTTAACGCTCAATTTTACTTTTCCGTCAAAAGTATTGGCAGTAATTTCTCCACCCAAAAGTGCAGTGTACAAATCTAGATTGACCGTTGTATATAAATTATGCTTGTCTAGCTTAAAATCGGTGTGATTTTCGATATTGAAAGTAAGATACAAATCTCCTTTTGGGCCTCCATTAGCCCCTTCTCCACCCTGCCCGCTTATTTTTATGACCTGACCGTTTTCAACCCCTGCTGGAATGGTTAGGCGTATGTTTTTTCCGTTGATCGTAAGAGTTCTTTTGTGCGTAGTATAAACATCTTTTAAGTCCAAATGTAATTCGACATTAAAATCCTGACCTTTAAACGCAGTTGTCCTACGACTTCCTTTTTGCCCACCGCCACCAAACATCGATTCAAAAAAATCTGAATAATCACCACCACCAGAAAATCCGCCGAAACCTCCAAAACCACCACTTTGTTGGCCTCCGGCATTTTGATATCGCTGTTGCTGTTGTCTGGCTTTTTCATATTCCTCACCGTGTTCCCAGTTTTCACCATATTGATCGTATTTTTTTCGATTCTCAGGATTACTCAAAACCTCATTTGCTTCATTGAGTTCTTTGAATTTTTTCTCGGCATTTTTGTCGTTAGGATTTAAATCGGGATGGTATTTACGCGCCAATTTTCGGTAGGCTTTTTTAATATCAGCTTCCGTTGCACTTTTATCGATCTCCAATATTTTGTAATAGTCTATAAATGCCATTTTTACTTCTTTTATCTAATTTGGATATAGTGTGAACTCCCGTTTTGGACAATTGTACTAGATCTTTTTTTAAGTCAACGATGTAGTAATCTTTTTTGTTTTCAATTCATTTTTCTTCTTTAAATCAATCAAAAAATCTTTGTAATCCTTGAATTCATTATCCTCAGGATTTATTTGAAGAACAAAATTTATTTTGCCCAACAAATGTTCCAGGTAATTTTTTTGCACAATTTCCTTATACTCTTGATGCTCTTTGAGTCCGAATTTTTTAATATAATAGAGTGCCTGTCTTAATGCATTCCGTTTATGAGATACAACCTGTGGCTTTTGGTTTACCACAATCCCCGTTACAGTTTGTCGTGTATTGGGTGTCATGAGTTTTGTTTTGGTATTGTTGATTTTAAAATTCAAACTTTCTATAACATCAGTGACATTTTCCAATAGCTCTTTTTCATCAAAATCGCCCGAAAAACTCAAATCATCAGCATATCGTGTATATCTGATTTTTCTTTGTCTGCAAAAATCAAAAATTAAGGCATCTGCCGATTTAAAAATTAAATTTGAAAGGTAGGGACTTGTTGGCGCCCCCTGTGGCAAAGAATCGTCCTTAGTGCATAATTTAGACAATATGTTTGCCATATATTTTGAATAACCCAAATTGAGGAAAACATTTTGGGCTGCTTTCATTTTTATGGAAGGGAAAAAATTTTCCAAGTCAAGTGTCAATACTTTGGGTCGGTTTCTATGAAATTTTAGGTTTTCTATAATTCTGGCTTTTGGTTTATAGGCTTTGGCAACAGGGCTAACGGGAATTTTATAAAGGATATTTTTGAGAATCCAAAGTTGGATTTCTTTTAAACTCGGAAGCGGTTCAGAGATAAGTCGCTTGGTTCCGTTTCTTTTTGTTATTTCAAAATTTCTATAAAAATTGTCGGTATAAATGCTCGCTTTCTTAAGATACTCTTTTTTGTACCCCACTAACTGAGCCAAATGGGAAATATTATAAATAACCGGAACATTATTAGAAAACAAAACCGTAGCATAATCCAAACAACGGATTACATTCTGTTCCGAATAGCCCAATTTCAGGGCTTCTCTTGAAAAATTACTGCAGTATTGTTCAAAATCCATAATATAAAATCATTAATGGAGTGCGGAAATATACATCCCACACCCCAATTAAGAAACAGGTTTAAAAGGTCGTAGCTCTGCGGAGATCTTTTAAAGCCTGTGCTTGAAAAAGCATTCAATTACAGAGCGGTGACTCACGGCTCCGTTGTTAGCCTAAACTAACAGCTCTTTGGAAAATGGCTAAAAAATAATTCTTTTTGATTGGGCACAAAAATGATTCTTTTGCTCAACTTTGGAATTTTATTTTTGGAATCTTTTTGAATCCATTCCTCTTTTTTTTTATTTTTCATCACAAAAAATTATTTTAAATGACGCAACTATAAAATAACAACAATATATTTAAAATCAATATTTTACATAATAAATTTACAAAAAAAAATGTAAAATATTATATATTAAAACGGTTCTTTTTTTACAAATTATTAACTCTTATTTAAAGTTTCATCTTTCAGTTCCACTAAATAATCCCATCTACATTTTCCTTGATTTACTTTGCTTTTATTGAATTTATCAAAACAAATTCAGAAAGAATATCTGTATCTAATATCCCTATAAGCCGATTATTTTCTGTCACAAGCAAAACGGTTGATTTGTCTTCATACACTCTATCGATTATTTTTTCCAATGGGACGCTTTTATCAATATAGAATAAATTTCTATCCATCGCATTGTAGATATACTCCTCATCTCCTTTTTCGGAAAGGGCTTTTATTATTTGTTTTTTGGTAAGTATTCCAACAACATCATCGTTTTGTTTTACAAGAAACTTTTTATGCTCACTATTCAAAATAATTGCTATCGCTTTTTTTATTTTTTCTTCCGCCCCGATAGTTTGGTACTCTTTCATAACTACATCCCCTACCGTATAACCTTTGAGCAAATTTTTAAAATTCACAGATTCTGCTTCAATCTGTGCAGCGAAAACAACAAAAAATCCTATTAAAATCAAAAGAGGATTAGACAGTATTCCAATCAAAATAAAACATACCGCAATAAATTGACCAATTCGAGCGGCAATTATTGTGGCCTCATTTCGGTCTAATTTAAATGATAATAATGCTCTCAAAATTCGCCCCCCATCCATCGGAAAAGCCGGGATTAAATTAAAAACTGCCAATGTTATATTTACTATATAGAAATTTAAAAAAAAGTTTTGGGCATTTATACCACTTACTAATTGAGCCAACAATTCCTCTGAATCTTGCGGTATCAAAATAAAAAATTTCGTTATGGCTGCCAGAATTAAATTTACGATAGGCCCTGCAATTGCCACGACTAATTCTTCAGTCGGTTTTTCTGGTAATCGCTCCAAACGCGCAATTCCCCCAATAGGCAAAAGGGTGATACTTTTGGTATTTATGTTATATTTCTTTGCTACTAAAGCATGTCCCAATTCATGCAGAAGAACAGTTACAAAAACACATAAAATGAATAGTATTGACCATGCAATTTGTACAGGACTTTGTCCATTTTTATAATTTACAACCGCAATAAATGCAATCAGCAAAACAAATGTCCAATGCATAAATATGCCGATACCTGCTATGGTTCCAAGTCTTAACAAACCTTTCATTTTATTTTATTTCATTAAAAAATACCACTTCCCATTCAAAATACACTTTCTCTTTTATCGCATTTTATCAATCATCATAGATTAAACACCCATTTTATTTTTGATATAACCAACCAAATTGTTAACTGTATCTGTTTTTCCATAGTCTTTCTCCGGTATTTCAATTCCCAACTTTTCGCTTATGGCAATGATAAATTGCAAAGCATCAAAAGAATCTATCCCCAGTGTTTCCCGAATATTTTCGTCTGGTTTCAATGCTGAAGGTTCCGTATCCGGAGCTATTTTTTTCAATAACTGAAAAATATTTTTTTTAATCTCGTCTTCATTCATAACAATTCCGGTTTTTGTAAATTTTCAGATAAAACATTTAAAAAACGACTTCCCGTAAGCCCATCGGTGGCACGATGGTCACCGGCCAAAGTAACATTAACCACAGTCCGAATGCCCAACATTCCGTTTTCTGCAAAGGGCTGTTCCGAAATACTACCAAAACCAATAATGGCAACTTGTGGCGGATAAATTACGCCAAAAACAGAATCGGCTCCACGATCGCCCATACTGGTCAAGGTAATTGTACCCTCACTCAATTCTGAACTTCTCAATTTCATGGCTCTTGCTCTTGGGATAAGATCATTTAATGCTTCCATAATCTCATCAACCGTTTTTAAATTAGCCTGATGAATCGCGGGAACCATAATTCCGCCATTATGCAATGCAACCACAAAACCAATGTTGATATTCTTTTTGGTGTGCAATCCATTTTCCCAAACTGCATTCAAATCCGGAAAATCTACCAACGCTTTTGCAATGGCTTTTATAAACAAAACAACGGGAAGCAATCTGGACTGTACTTTTCTCTGTTGATTTGCTTCATGCAACCATGCCAATGCATTGGTTAAATCTATTTTTTTTTCCAAATAATAATGTGGTATTTCTCTATTGGATTTGCTC
>NZ_DASTTN010000388.1:0-4738 GCF_035760125.1 Flavobacterium sp. | reverse complement strand
TTCTTTTAGCTCACTTAATTTTTATTTTAAGTGGTGTTCGCTGAATCTTCGATTTGTCTTGATTACTCACTAGTTAATAATTTATTGGAGTTCGTGAATCTATGATTTCAAAAGAAACAAAAGATTAAACGTTGAGGAACACAACATGTTTTTAGCTAAATAGGAACATTTTTTCTTTTCCCTTGATGGAAAAGAAACAAAAGATCAAGCCTGAATATTTTTGCACCAAAAATCATCGGACGGATTTCTTTAGCGCGCCCCCAGCCGCTACGCTAGGGGGCACTCCCGGCGGCCAGCGCACAAATCCTTACCGTGATTTTTGGTGCAAAAATATAAGGGCGACCAAAGACATTTTCATGAGTTTATCGTGGTGTTGGTTTTGCTTGGATTGTGGAGTTATTTCCTTAGTCAAGGAGGACAATATTGTAGAGATAGTATTTTAGGAAAATGTTATCGTTTGTCTTTGGTGTCTTTGTCGTAGGCTATGAGGTTTAGTGTGGAGCGCAATCGGGAGCGGACACGGTTGCCGTAGGTTTCTTCTATTTCGGAAGCGGATAGGTTGGTTGTGATGTGGGTTTGGAGTTTACGCGTAATGAATAGGTCGTAGCGCGATAATAGTATTTCGGCCATGACGTTGCATTCATTGCCGAAGTATTTGAGATTGTTTTCTGTTCCCAGATCATCGAAGCAAATTGTTTTTGGAGATGATTTGCTGTATTTGTGAATGATTTCGTAACCGTCCCTGATGAATTCGAAACTGATGTCCCGGCATGGTTTTACGGAGAATTTGTGAGTTGCAGGGGTGAGGTGTTTCATCAAATACATCAATGATGTTTTACCACAGCCCACAGGGCCGGATAACATTATTCCTTTACTGAGGTCGATCTTGTATTGAAGGCAACTTGGTTCGTCTCTGAGGAAATAGGCAATGAGTTTGTATATTATGGGATGGTCTGTTTCTTGGATTTTGAAATGATTTCCGTATAATTCTGCCCCTTTTTTTTCGAGCCAAATGATTATTTCCTGGTAATTGTATCGGGAGTTTGTTTTCATGTTAGTTGCTAAGATTCTGAGTGACTAAGAAGCTAAGTTGAAATGAAAGGGGAATTAAAGAGGTTCTGCATAGTCCTTGTTGATGGGGGTGTTAAGGTGTTTTGCTCTGGTGGGTTTTTCACTGGGATTGAATTTGTTTGCGTTAAGCATCCAGTTTTCTGCTGCCGCTGTCCAGCTTACCATTGGGGTTTTGCCACCAACAAGCCAGCCGTTGCTGGAAAAGTAATTAAAGAATTTTTGAGCTTCAATTTCAGGAAAGTTTTGCTGTTCGAAGTAGGTTTTGATTTCGTCGAAAGTAGGTTTTATTTTTCCTTTTTTTTCTTTGATTGGTAAATTATCAATAGGCCAATCTTTTTCTATTTTGTTTTTTTCATAATTGGAAAAAGCTACATGCATTTTGAAATGTTGAGATGGTTCTCCCAAGTTTAAATTGTTTGAAATGTTTGTTTTGTTTATATTGTTTAAAGAAGATACCAGTGCTTGTTCAGTGCCTGTTTCATTACTTGTTTCTTGCCTGTTCAGAGGCTGTTCATTTTTTGCATTATTCTTTGGATTGCTGCTTGCTCTTTTTTGAACTGGTTTTGATTCTTCTGAAAAATTGAATAGTACTACCATGCTGCCTTTAAAAGGATTGAACGAAGGCATGTACTTTATGTACTTCTTTTCATTTAATTCTCTCATGCATTTGTGATAGGTTGCCTTTGAACAAATTTTGCTTATATGCATGATTTCTTCACGGGTTATACTTATTGGATTTTTAAAACGGTTGACATTCCAAAACTGGAATAGTGCCATGTATAAGCTAATGTGGGTTGGATTTAGGTTTGAGTCTTGGATTATTTTATCGAAGAAACCAGTGAGGTGTTTGATATAGTTCATTTTTTATAAGCTACTAAGGGATTGTTAATTGCATTTTTTTATTATAGGTGTGGTTGTAGAATTATTCAGATAAATTGGAAAAAGAGTTGACTTTATTCTTTTCCAGTAGTTTATCTATCTCTTGATTTTCATAATAAATGGTGCCTCCGATTTTGGTATAAGATAGTGTACCGTTGATGCGGAGATTTTTGAGTGTTCCTGGAGAAATGTTTAGAAGCTTAATAACTTCTTTGGATTTGAGCCATTTTTTGCTATTGCTTGGTTCGGTTGATTGAAGCATTTTTTTTATTTCCTGCAATAGCTCGACTTTGAATTCGTAAAGGTCTTCTATTGTAATAATGGATGCTGCCATGATTTTTTTTTTAGATTACTACTGTTTAGTTTGTTTTTACAAAATTCTATAGCTTTTGTTGGATTTTATCCCAATGGCTTTCGTAGTACCGAAAAAATTTAACATTTAAAAATTGTAAAGTCTTGGTTTTACTAGGAAATTACCCTTAAAAAAAATAGGTGCTTTAGCCTATTTAAAAATATTCTCTTTTTTTACTCAATTCTTTGACTGATTATACCGTAAAAAAAGCAGTATCTCCTTTTAAATATAGGATTTACTGCTTGTTAAGTTTCGTAGTTACGTATTTAATCTAGGTCTTCTCTAGCCATTTTTTGCTGTAGGTTTAGCGTTAATTCTTCCAGGAATTTTGTCTTGCTGCTCTTACGGGCTTTGATTTCGGTGTAGGTTTTATAGATATTATCCAGTTTGATGTTGAAAAAATCTTCAAAGGATGCCGTTATCATATTGATGTCTGCCGCACCATGATTGATTGTGCCGTTTGAAAATAAGGCATAGATTAATTCTGTCAAGGCCGTTTTTGGTCCTGTCCATACCAATACTTTGTGTTTTTTTTCTTCAAAGATTTCAGAATCATCCACTTTTAGCCGTTTTAGTGCTTGACGGATGTAATGAATAAATCTATACATCGCTTTTATTTTTGCCCAAAGCATGTCTTGTGAGGTCGAAAATTCCGGAAACTGATAGTAATCCGTCATGGGTGTAAACGGGAAATTATCGCGATGGTTTCGGGTAAAGAACTGATGATCTAAGTAACTGTTTCCCTGTTCCATGTAATGCACAAAGTCTGCATTTTTATAAAAGAACTTATTGATTTTTCGCAATTCTTTTTGAAAGAATTGAACTTTATAGGAGTTACCCGCTTTAGGCATTCTTAGTTCGCAGGAACGCACTTCGGTAAAATAAATCAATAAACTCATGGGGATTGGTTTGATATTTTTGAAAAAATCAATCTCTTCTGGAACAGTATTGAAATCTTTTTTATCCACTATTTCTTTTAAGTTCGTCAATGTTTTGTTGCACAATATAATTCCGTTACTTGCTTTATTCTGCATCGTTTCGGTTGCTTCCAATATTTCATTGCATGAGCCATTAAATGATTCAATCGTTTTTTTAAACATTTTTTTAAATATTAGTTGTCAATATGCTTTTGTCTTTTGCAATTGATTTATAATCGTTTTGCAAAGTATTCATAAGTTCCATAGCGTAATTATCCCTTGTCTGGATGTAAGCTACTTTTGGAATTATTTTGGCTCCTAATTTTCTTTTTTCAAAAGATGCTGAGACTCCAAAGTCTATTTTTTGAAATTGTAATTCATTGGCTCTTTTGATGGTTTGAAACAACAATTGTCTGTAGAGCTGGTATTCTTTTGCCCATTTATAATCCATTCCTATTAATTCTGGGACATAGGTTTGATTGTTATTTTTATAGCAAAACATAACTCCTACAAATGGATTTTCATTGTCTATTTTCAATGTTAAAACGATAAACTCCCAATTTGGACTTTCGTTCATGTTTTCAAAAACCTCCTGTGTATATAGAAATGTATTAATTGCATAATTGTTTTCTTTTACATTTTTATAGAGTTGATAAGCTCTGACAGTTTCTGATTTGCTTAATTTATCTTTTATTGCAACATCATAGTACTTTTCATAAGGCTCTATCTCTTTGTTGAAATGTTTCCGAGAGCGTAGTGATAATCCATTTGCAAACTCTTCATTAGTATTCCATATTTGGTTTTGCACCACACAGGATTCCGGCATATCAATTTTGAAATACCCTTGATCCAGTATTGTTTTGTTGTAGTTGTTGTCTTTTTTAAAATCTCTTAAAACCAACATATCTGCATTTAGTGCATTATATTTTTCTTCTATACTATCCAATAATAGTTTTAATGCTTTATCGGCTAGAGGATGTTCTTGATTGATGAAGCAGTGATTTCCTTCGGTGAATAGAGAGCCCATACCCAATACTTTTGAGGTGAGGTATAAAGGATTGGTTTTTCTTATTTCTTCCAAATGGATAGAGACAGATTCAGTTGCCAGCATATCGTCTTTCCAAAGACCATAAGTGAAAAAGGTCATTAGTACTATGTTACCTTTTTTATCTTTAATGGTGTAATAGTAAAAATCCCATTGATTAGTTGGGTCTGGATGCTGGCTGAATGTATTCTCTAAATAAACCATTCCTTCCCAATCGAAAATGTTTTGCTTTCCCATGTATTGATTCCATTCTGATTTTTGGATATCTTGAATTGTAATTTTTTCTTCAATAAAGAGCTCCTTCTCTTTTGATTCTAAAATATTTTCAGCTTTTTTACTGTCAATTCCAAAAGCCTGTCTGATTTTGTTTTCACTGTTATTGGTTTCTTCCAAAGCTTTTGGAAAATGGTATTCCATTGCTTCGGCTAAGGCTGTAATATCCTGTTGCTGATTGTGACTGGATAGTGTAATTCT
>NZ_DASTTN010000387.1:0-8681 GCF_035760125.1 Flavobacterium sp. | reverse complement strand
TCAATCGAACCTATTTGTCCTTTTTTTATTTTATCCTTTTTGATTTAGTATTATCACTTTTTCTTTTTTTTTTGAGACAAAAACTTATTCAATGATCACTATCCAAAATATTGTAGGGATACAGTTTATTTTTAAAATATATCTACCAACAGCTCCAATAGTAAAAAAGGAACTATTGATAGATAATTTAAGTTTCTATAATCAACCAGAAATCATATTGATTTTCTGTTCAATTATTTTTAATTCTTTCTCAAATAAAGACAGATAATCAAAGCTTTGCCGCCGATTTTATGTCTCCATAAAGCGAACTAATAACCGGGATTTTGCGTTAAATTAGGATTGTTATCTCTTTGAGATTGTGGAATTGGCCATAACAATCTGTTTTGATTCAAATTAGAAGCATATGGCAATATATTACCATCCTTATCTTTTTGCTGAGATAAAATAGCGATTGCTTTTCCTGTTCTTTTTAAATCAAACCATCTGTGCCCTTCAAATGCAAGTTCTAACATTCTTTCATTTAGAATTTTATTAATTGCATCATCTTGGGTAGTTGCAGTAACACTTGCAATTCCGGCTCTTGTTCTAATTTGGTTAACCAACGTCATAGCACCAGAAACATCATTTGTATTGGCCAATGCTTCTGCTTTTAATAAAATAATATCCGCTAAACGAAAAATATAAAAATTTTGATTTCCGTTCCAGTCTCTCATCTTATTTGCAAAAGGATAATTGGTCATTCCCCAATAGGCATCAGCCCAAGTTACATTATCAAATAATATTGAAGATGCTTTTCTCTGCGTGTCATTATTATCATCATATGCTTTTACCAGTGCATTTGAAGGAGTATTAAATTTTTTCCAATCTGTGCCTGCAAACATATAAATTCCCCAAGCCCAAACATTATCTCCGTTTCCGTCAGCTTCCCAAATAGATTCAGAATTACCATCATGAGCATTGTCAAATAAATTATCATACGTTGGCATAAGAGAATATCCTCCTCCAATTACTGCGTCACTATATTGTTTCACTTTAGCCCAATCAGGGTTTGGTTTTGTTGCATAAGCCTTAGCCAAAAGCGCATTTGCAGCACCTTTATTGGCTTTAAACTTATTTGAAGCATCTGGTGCATTCGTTAAAGCAACCAAACAATCTGCAATAATTGCATCATAAACTTCTGTAACTGGTTTACGTGTTGGATACAATTGAGCATAAACCTCCTCAAAATTTTCATTATTTACAGAAGTGATTGTTTCTGTTACTATTGGACAATCACCCCATAGTTGCACCATGTGGAAATTTGCCAAAGCTCTAAATAAAGATGCCTCACCAATCATTTCAGTTTTTCTTGTTGCAGAAAGATCAGAAACTGTATTTACGTAGTTAATAATAATATTGCTTTTGTTTACAATATTTGCCAAATAATTAAAATCCCTTTCTACATTTGAATTGGTTGCTTGAATTCTGTATTCATCTTGTTGGAAATTTTGAACGTTATCAGCACCCGCATAGGCGATATCCGTTTGTGCATCCCCATTAAAGAAATAATCCAATTGCCAATATTCTCCTCCAAATTCAGAATAACAGGCTTTCATATATCCTTCCGCTTCATTAGCGTCCTTAATAACAGCACCTGTTTTTACAATTTTTTCCGATATTGGTTCTGTATCCAATACTTCACTACAAGAAACTAATAAAATAATCGCAAATGCTGATAGTGCTGTTTTTAAATTTAATATTTTTTTCATCATTTTTTTTATTAATTATTAAAACCCTGCTTTTAAACCAAATATAAATGTTCTTACCTGTGGGTAAGTTCCGTAATCAATTCCAGGAGAAGTTCCTGTATTTGTGTTATAAGCACTTACTTCTGGATCAAATCCTGAATAATTCGTCCAAGTAATCAAATTCTGACCTGTAAAATATAGCTTCAAAGATTTCAACCCTAACATCATTTTATTAAAATCATAACCTAAGGTTACTGATTTCAATCTAATATAAGAACCATCTTCAACCCATCTATTTGAATTATATAAAGAATTTGGATCATTAGCTTTTGGAACATCAGTAATTTGTCCTGGGGTCGTCCATCTATTCAATACAGCTGTGGATTGGTTTTTAAAATCTTGCATTCCTTCTAACTCCAGACGTGTTGCATTAAAGATATCATTCCCTTGAGAGCTGGTCATTAGTACATCCAAGAAAAGACCTTTGTAAGAGAATGTATTTGTAAATCCCATTGTAGCAGTTGGCATAGCGTGACCAATAACAGTTCTGTCATCAGGACTAAGCATTCCATCTCCATTTATGTCTTTATATTCAATTAAACCGTTAGTTGGGTTAACCTTGTCTACTAGATATCCGTAAAATGTTCCTAGCTCATAACCTTCTGTTAATCGAATTGCAGCTTCACTGTTTGATAAGGTTGCATAAGATTCAATTTTATTCAAACCCATTTCCAATACTTTATTTTTGATGAATGTAATATTGAAATTAGTATTCCATTTAAAGTCTCCATTAAAATTAATTGTATTCAAAACAAGCTCTAATCCCCTATTACTAATCTTTCCACCATTATAAACATAAGCCGATCCTGGTAAAGAAGGAAACGTAATATTTTGAATTAAGTTAGTTGTCTTTTTATCGAAGACATCAACAGTGAATCTTACTCTATTATCAATAAATCCTGCATCAAGTCCAAAATCCAAATCTGTGCTTGTTTCCCAAGTTAATTCGGTATTTTCTCTTTGAACAATGTTGTTTCTGCTATCCGCCAACGAATATTGCGAATATGGACCAATTCCAGAAATATTTCCAGACTGTCCCCACCCTCCACGAAGTTTTAACTCATTAATTGTTTTATTACTCTTAAGAAAATCTTCATTTGAAACAATCCAAGCTGCAGAAACACCAGGAAAATAACCCCATTTATTTCCAGCCGCCAATTGTGATGCCCCTGATGCTCTTAGTACCCCATTAACTATATATTTTTCCTTGTAGATATATGTACCTCTTCCAAAGAATGACACCGCATTCTTCTCATAGGCTGTTGTATCTGAAGCATTTGCATCTAGATCTTTCATTTGACTATAATCAAATTTTCTTAAGTCAACAGGAAATTCTTTGCCTGTCACATATTTATTATCATGACGGAATTTTTGCAAACTACTTCCCACCAATATATTTATATCATTGTTTCCTGATTTTTTAGTATAATTTAAAGTGTTTTCAAAGTTTGAATTTTGAATTTCTTCAACATTTTCACTTCCTGACCCTATTTGAGATCTACCGTAGCTTGTTCTATAAGCATCAATAAATTGATCATTAGTGCTCTTAGTTAAATCTAATGTAGCAGCTGGTTTCCAAACCAAATTTTCTGCCAATTTCACATCAAATCCTACATTAGCCAAATATCGTATTGCATTGGTGTCATCTTGTTTGCTTTGAAATGCAACTGGATTCTCCCATGAAGATTGATAAGGATTTAATGCAAACTGTCCATCTTTTTCTCCATCAGGATAAATTCCGTCTGGATCAGGAGTTCTCACCGCCAAATCCTGTCCATATACTGGTAAAAATGGAGCCGTATTCAAGGCACTCAAAATTACACCACCTCTAGCTGTAGCAGTGTTATCGGTAGTATTCTTTAATTTTGAACTTATGGCATTTATTCCTACGTGAGCTTTCAGCCATGAAGCTGCATCGATATCTAAATTCAATCTTGCGGAGAATCTTCTGAAATCGGCTGGTTTTACAATCCCTTTAGTATTCAGATAAGCCAATGAAGCAAAAGTTCTAATTTTATCTGTACCTCCTGAATAAGAAAAATCATAATTTTGATCTTGACCTGTTTGGAAAACTTTATCACGCCAATCAGTATTTATACCTGCATATTGTGGCTGATTTGCTGTGGCTACAAAATCAGGGTTAATTTCAGACATTAAAGTTTTATATTGATCCAAGTTTAGCACATCAATATTGTTGACAATTTTTGAGGTTCCAAAATAAGAGTTAAAACTAAAAGCATTCGTATTTGCTTTTCCTTTTTTGGTTGTAATTAAAACAACACCAGCACTACCATTCACACCGTAAATTGCCGTTGCTGTAGCGTCTTTAAGAATTTGCATATCTACGATATCATTTGTATTCAATCCATCTGTAGAATTAGTTTGAACTCCATCAATTACATATAGTGGACTATTCCCTGAATTTAGTGAGCTAAGACCTCTAATGCGAACTTCTAAACTTACACCCGGTTTTCCTGAAGGTTGTATTACATTGACACCAGCGGCATTTCCTTGCATGGCTTGAGCTACACTGTAAATAGGCCTGTTATCAAAAGCATCAGATTTTACACTTGAAACTGCATTGGTCAAATTTTTCCTCTGTTGTGTACCATAACCTACAACTACAACTTCTTTCAAGTCTTGCAATTGTGACATCAATTTTACATCAATATGATTTCTTCCTTTAATAGACTCCTCTACTTTACTATAACCTACAAAGCTAAATACTAAAATATCATTGGGAGTAGCCTTTATTTGATAATTACCATCAAAACTAGAAGTAGCTTGCTTGCTTGTTCCTTTGATTAATATTGTGGCCCCAGGAACGGGTACCCCATTTTCATCTATGACTTTCCCATTTATGCTAACGTCCTGCGCTTGCACAAAAACCGAGAATAACGTAGAAAAAAGACAAAAAATAATTATTTTTTTAAATTTCATTTTTCAATATTTTTAGTTAGTTAAAATAAATATTATGCAATATTAATCCCAATTTTCGAATATTTATTAAATAGATAAAGTCAAAATATATTACAAAACCTTTACATATTTTTTTTAAACACTTATCAAAACCTTTACTAAAAAAATACAAATAATTGATTTTCAAATATTTAATTAAACATAATGTATGTTATAAAATTATGTTAACTCAAAAAACCATATTACATTTACATTAAAATTACATTTTCATTGTTTTACTAAAAAAAACATTTTTTATTAGTAAAAAATAAAACTCAATAAATTTGAAAAGCAATAAATTAAATACATTTTTTACAAAATTTTCATTCTATTTTATTTTCACATTTTTGGCCACCAATACAATATATGGGCAAATAAAAAGCATTGGATTGCCCAATGTGAAAAATTATAAAAGGACTGATTATAATGGTGCACCTCAAAATTGGGGTATTGACCAAGACAAAAAGGGTAATATTTATTTTGCCAATGACAAAGGTCTTTTTCAATTTGATGGAACAACTTGGAGAAATTATATTGTCCCAAACTCTGTTTCCGTTCATAGTTTAAAAATTGATGAATCTGGAAAAATTTTTGTTGGAGGGTCGGATGAATTTGGATACTTTGAAGCCGACTATAAAGGAAGACTTGTTTATCATTCCCTTTCTAAAATTTTAAAACAAAAAGATTCAAAACCCTTTGATGATATTTGGAAAATACATATTTATAAAGGTGAAGTGCTATTTCAGGCTTTCAATGCCATATACATATACAAAAACAATGTAGTTAAACAATTAAACGCCCCCATCAGATTTCAATTTTCATTTTTGGTAAACGATCAATTGTATATCCAAGATAGCGAAAAGGGATTACTATCATATAAGAGCGGAAAACTTTATCCATTAGAAGGTACTACTGCCTTGAACAACACAGAAGTTTGGGGAATTTTTACATTAAATAAGGATAAAATTCTAGTCGCTACTTTAGACAAAGGGCTTTTTATTTATCAGAATCAAATTTTAACACCCTGGCAAACAGAAGCAAATGATTTTTGTAAAAAAAACAGTTCTTTAGGAGGTATCTCAATAAAAGATAAATATATTGTTCTAAATTCTATATTAAGCGGAATTATAATTTGTGATTATAACGGAAAAATAATTCAACACATCAATCGCACAAAAGGGTTGCAAAATAATACGGTACTAACTTCTTTTATTGACAATAAAAACAATCTTTGGTTAGGACTAGATAACGGAATTGCATTTGTAAACGAAAACTCGCCTTTTACTTATTTTGGATTTAGTTACAATATAAGTGCCGTATACGCATCGATAGTTTACAAAGACAATTTATATGTGGCGACAAATCAAGGGCTTTTTTATCATTCCTGGAAAAACAATGCAAATAATGCAATAGAGGAACCATTCAAATTGGTTGAAGGAACTACCGGACAGGTCTGGAATATTCAGGTTCTTAGCAATCAATTAATTTGCGGTCACAATCGGGGTGCTTTATTAATCTCCGGCGGAAAAGTTATACAAGTCTTAGATAGAGTTGGATATTGGGATTTTAAGCTAATTCCAAACAATCCAAATTATATGATTGGTTCTAATTATGCAGGTTTTTCATTATTCGAAAAAAATGCTGGTGGATGGCATTTTAAAAATAAAATTGATGGACATCATGGATCAATAGAGGATTTCGAAATTGACGAAAAAAGTATCTGGATAAAAAAAGGTCCTGTTGTAAGTCAATTATTTTTTTCAAAAGACTTAAAAAGTTTCCAACCAATAGTAAAACACCAAAAACTAACATCCAAAATCAATATGATTGAAAGTATCCGGAAAATAAAAGATAGAGTATATTTTCTATCAAACAATCGTTTTTTTAAATATTCATACGAGCTGAATCAATTTTATGAAGATCTTTATTTTAGCAAATTATTCAAAACTATTCCGAAAATTAAATCAATAAACGAAGATCAACTCGGAAATATCTGGTATGTTTTCAATGAATCTTTGGGGGTTTTCATGAAGCAAAAAAATAATGGATATAAAAATGTCGTCGGTCCTTTCTCGAACCTTACCGGTGATTTGATGCGTAATAATGCCTCCATAAATACGGTGGATCCAAATAATATTTTTATTGGACTAACTGATGGTTTAGCGCATTTTGATTCTAATTTATCAAATAAAAAAACGATAAAACCAAAAGCTTATATTAGAGAATTCTCGTACCCTGGAAATAAACTTATTTTGGGAAATGGTCAAAAAACAGTCGAGAAATACACGATACCTTTTGATTCAAATCATTTGGAATTTTCATTTTCCTCCCCTTCCTATGAAAATCTGGATAATCTGGAATTTTCATATCAGCTAGAAGGATTTGACAATCAATGGAGCAGCTGGACCAAAAAATCGATAAAAGAATACACAAATTTAAGGGAGGGAGATTATACAATAAAAGTAAAAGCAAGAAATAATTATGGTGTCCAATCCGAAATTGCCCAGCAAAATTTTACCATTTCTCCGCCTTGGTATCGAAATTTTTTGGCTTATGTTTTTTATTTTCTAGTTGTTATTTTAGCTGTACATTATACTCGAACTCGAATTCAAATGAAAATCAGAAAAAATAAACATTATGAAACATTGGAACAAAGCAGATTATATCTTGAAAAAGAAACAAAAATAAAACAAGAGCAATTTGAATTAGAAAAAGAAATTGAAAGGCTTAAAAACGAAAAATTGAAAGTTGAGCTCATAACAAAAAACAAAGAGTTGGTTATCAATTCATTACAAGCTGTTAAAAAAAATAAAATTCTCAATGGAATTATCCAAAAATTGCAAGACATCGATACAGAATCTTTTGATGAATCCGCAAAATTTCACTTTGCTAAATTAAACAAGAGTATAGTAAAAGAAGTTAGTAGCGATAAAAGTTGGAAAGATTTGGAAAAACACATAAGAAATGTTCATTTTGATTTTTTAAAAAGATTAAAAAATGAATATCCAAGGATATCTTCAAGAGAATTAGATCTTTCGACTTATTTAATAATGAACATGTCTACAAAAGAAATTGCCGAAATCATGAATATTTCTGTTGCCGGTGTAGAAATAGCGAGACATAGATTAAGAAAAAAATTAGATTTACCCCAAAAAACAAATCTAATTGGTTTTCTTATGAGTATTTAGCAAAAATGGGATGTCTCGTCCTTAGTATAGCTTGTCACTAAAGCACAACAAATGAAGGCAAAAAAAGTAAAAAAGACAGAATCAAAAGCTGAAATAAGGAGAAAACCTTCTAGAATGATTGATGAGTGAGGTAAATCGAAAATTGGTGAAGAAGTAAGATCAGGTATAATCGGCTGCCTTGGTGCTGGTCAAAAATGTAGGGCTTCAAGAAATAATTACTGATGCATATTCAAGGAAGATTGTGAGTCATGCTTTACATCCTAATCTTGAAGCTGTAGGCTGTATTGAGGCTCTGAAGACGGCCTTAGAGAACAGAAGATGAGTATTCCCTTTTATATTATTAATACATCATTCTGATAGAGGAATACAGTACTGTCCACAGAATTACACAACACTTTTAAATGAGAATAAAATATCAGTAAGTATGCCCCGGAGTGGCGGTTCTGTCGCATATGTCAAATTAAAACATAAAATAATCAAAATAAAAAAATTATGCCGCCAACTTACAGAAGGATTTAAACATAGTAATCCCGGGATTAAACATTCAATTCTTTCGCAACATATGAACAACTTCAATACCACTTAGAGTTCTTTTTGCAGATTCATTTTTTTTTTTTAAACCTAAACCATTTAAAATCCCCCACTTTATAAAACGATGATCCTGTTCTACTATGTTATTAAGGTATTTACATTGTCAAGGTATTTACATTGTCGAACCTCTATTTTAGAAAATGAACATTTGTTATAA
>NZ_DASTTN010000386.1:0-6724 GCF_035760125.1 Flavobacterium sp. | reverse complement strand
ATGTCAAACCAAACCGATTCAGCTCCCTATTAAACTGAAACGAACTATTGATTCTTTCCTCGGGAGTTAATTTTGTGGTCAATCCTAATGTGGTATAAATAGCTTTTGGAGTTTCTTTGGCAAACATTAATCCGGTTAGATTTCCATCTTTGTCTTGCTCCAAAACGCTGCCTTCGTAATGCGTGTCTTTGGTATAACCCAAAACCTCAATTCCTTTTTTGTTCAAAAAAGCTTTGCCATACAAATAGGTTATAAAAACAGGTTTATCAGGAACAGCGGCATTGATTTCATCGATTGTCGGCTGTCTTTTTTCTTCAAATCCAAATTCATTCCAACCTCCTATGACTTTAATCCATACTCCGGGAGGAGTTCGGGCAGCCTGTTCCTTGAGCATTTCCATAGCTCTTTTTAAGGTCTTTACACCATCCCAACGCAACTCCGCATTGTAATTAAGCCCTTCGCGTATTACATGTATGTGGCTGTCATTTAGTCCTGGAATAACCGTTTTACCTTTTGCATCAATTACTTGGGTAGTTGTAGTTTTATAACTTTCCAAAATACTTTTTGAAGTTCCTGTTGCGAGGATAACCCCGTCTTTAACTGCAAGGGCTTGAACAAAATCACCGGATTTTTGCATGGTGGCAATTTTTCCGTTATAGATAATCAAATCAGCTTTTCCCTGAGAATGCATCAGCAGACCAAAGAAAAATAGTAGTATTAAAAATATTCGTTTCATCGTATTCGATTTAATTATACTCTTTGTTTTATTTTGAATACCCTATTTTGCCGTAAAAAAAGCCAATAGATCTTTTTGTACCTGAGCCGTATTTTCCTGAACTAACCAATGTCCGGAGCCAGCTATTTTTGATTCGGATACATTTGTTGCCACAAGTTTGGAATGCTCTTTAAGAAAAGCTGCCGCAAAAAATTCTCCCCCCATTGCCAACAAAGGCATTTTTAGTTTTGTTTTCATAAATATCAGATTGTCTTTTCCGTCCTGAGGAAAATTTCCAAACCATTTAAAACTTGATTTTGCACCATCTTTAACTGCATAGGCTCTAACAAATTCGGTTGTTTCTTCGGGAGTAAAAGGATCTTTAACGTGTCCAACCATTGGCCAAAAATTGGTCAAAAATTCTTTTTCCTTACCGGCAACAATGTCTCCGGCTGTAGGCCATGCAAAAAATCCAAACCACCAAGCCGAAGCCGAAACTTGTGACCAAACTGGTTCTATCCCCGGTAGCAAAGCATCCATTAAGGCTAGTTTTTTAACTTCATTTGGATATTGAGCAGCATAGGCGTAAGCTACCATAAGTCCGATGTCATGTCCTGCTAGATTTATATTGTTATATCCCAATTTCTTCACGAGTTCATGAATGTCCGTGGCCATTGTTTTTTTATCATAACCGGACTCAGGTTTGTCCGATTCGCCTACTCCTCTCAAATCGGGAGCGATAACCGTAAAATGTTTTGACAATTCAGGAAGCAAACGATTCCACATGTACCAATTTTGACCAAAACCATGAACAAGTACAAGAGGTTCACCTTTTCCACCTATCACATAATGAATGTTAACACCATTTACATTTGCAACCGCATGCTTAAAGTTTGATGGTGGATCAGCAGGTTTAACTTCTGGCAAATCAGACACATCTTTTGATTCTTCAACAGCTACTTTTACTGGTTCTTCTTTTTTGTTACACGATGTCAGTGAAAAAAAACTGATTACTAATAGGCCTAAAAAAACTTTTGTCATTTTTGACCAAACATTTTGGTTGGGAGTTGATTTCATAATTTTTAATTTAAAAGATGTTACTATTCGTTTTTGTGTTTTTGAAGCCATTCTAAAATATAAATGGCAATTTCTTGCCAACCCGGCTGACCTAATACAAAATGGTTTCTGCCTGGGAAAACTTTATAGTTCTTAATCGAGTTTTTATCGGTGTATTTTTTATAATTATCATAATTCAATTGATGAGGAATCGTATGATCCATATCGCCAGCAATAAATAATAAGGGTTGGTGCGGTTTTTTAAAATCTACTTTTGCCACAGAAGTGATTGTATCTCGAACAACCAATTTTGACTCAGGGATTGCCAATTGCAGATATCCATTTTCCTGCAGTTCCAATTCCATTCCGTTGGCAAAAGCATATTGCCATTGAGGAAAACACATTAAAAATGTTTCTTTTGTTGATGTAAAAAATCCAAGTGGTCCCCAACCTGCTTTAAAAAATGACAATTTGAAGGTTAAAATACCTTGTGGTGGTACGGAATGAATTGAAACAACTGCTGACGCCAGTCCTTTTTGATTCAAAATTTGCGCAATCAATCCTCCTATTGAATGCCCTATGATTATTGGCTTCTCTGAAAATGATTTTGCGATTTCCTCAAAATGCGCTATGAGTTGAGCCAATCGAATTGATGCTACCTGTGGATCTGGATGGCGACTACGGAGAACTGCTGTAGGCGCATCTTTGAAAGGCCAGGCGGGAGCAATAGTTTTATAACCTCTACTTTCATAAAAATCTTTCCACTCATTCCAAGACTGATTACTAACAAAAGCTCCGGTTATAAAAAGAATTGATTTTGGATTTTCGGTTTGCATAATTACATTATTCAATTGTTATGCAAACGTATAGGCTAGAATCGTGCCTTTTAAGAAAAACCCTTTATAATCAACAGATTTACAATTATTTAAAAACACAAATACAACGATATATCGTTTTCAACCATAAAACAATTGCGATATAACGCTAAAGGAAATATACATTCCCTTCTTAAAAAAATCCATACGATAATTAAAACCATAAAAAAACCACCCATAAAAATGAGTGGTTTAATTTTAAATATGAACTGGAGTTCAATTATTGTTGTTTTCTTTTTGGATGATGGCAAAAAAGCTAAATACTAACCCTTAGCCCCGATTGTAGTGGAAATCCTTTTGTGCCGGTGTTCGGCACAAAAGATTAAAACGGAAAGCGGGACGATGTTCACAAAAAAGCCAAATCTTTCTGCTCCAAAACAACAATCGAACTCCGCTTATAACACGGATAACAAAACTTTCAGCACATCATCGAAAACCTGTTTTGGTGTACCGGTTGAACGAGCCAAAACTCTTATCCCCGAATAATTATTGAATATAAAACGGGCTAATAATCTTGGATCTGTAGCCGATGAAATTTGATTTAATTCCTGACCTCTTTTAACAGCCTGAAAAAAAACTTCTTCCATTTTTAGCCGATTATCATTGACTACTTTTTCAATTTCAGCATCGTGAATCGCCAATTCAACAGTGCTATTGACCATAAAACATCCTTTTGTGATTTTATCTTCAAAACTTTCAAGGATTGCCTGCGCAAACATTTCTTTAATCGTTTCTTTGATATTTGTAGATTTCTGCAAAAGACTGCTCACATCATCATATGATTTCTTTTGATAACGTTGCAACGCCTTAATGAATAAGGAATGCTTATCGCCAAAAGTGTCATAAAGACTGGATCTGCTAAGACCTAAATATGTCACCAAATCTTGTGCGGATGTTCCGTTGTATCCTTTGCTCCAAAAAATTTCTATTGCTTTGTCCAAAGCATCTTCTTCGTTGAATTCTTTTAATCTTGCCATAAACATAATTATTAAAGATTTGCAAAGATATCAAAATAGGAACGTTCATTCCTAAATTAAAGCAAAAAATTATACTACTGAATTTACAGTAAGTCCACCATCAACCACAATTTCGGTTCCTGTTATGAATGAAGAATCGTCTGAAGCTAAAAAACCAACTGTTTTGGCAATTTCAGAAGCTTTCCCAAAACGTTTTAAAAGAATTTTATCTCCCAAAACAGACCCGAAACCTTCAACTTCTTCTTTACTTAATCCTAATTTTCCATAAAGAGGTGTTTCAACCGGACCAGGAGAAATGGCATTTACTCTAATGTTTCTTGGTGCAAGTTCGGTTGCTAATACTCTATTGAAAGACAAAACGGCTCCTTTACTTGCAGCATAAACACTTGAATTTGGCATACCAATATTGGCGTTAATCGAAGTATTAAAAATTATAGAACCACCGTCATTCAAAATTGGAAGTAATTTTTGAACCGTAAAATACACACCTTTTACATTTACATTCATAATGTTGTCATAATGTTCCTCTGAAGCAGATTCTACTGGAGCAAATGAAGCCGTTCCAGCGTTTAGAAAAATAATGTCTATTTTCCCAAATTTAGATTTTACTTCACTAACCAAATTATCAATTGATTTTAAATCGGCTTGATCTGCTACAATTCCAGTAACATTCAATTCAGTTTCAGCTTTTATTAGAGCTTCATTATTTCTTCCGGTGACAATTACTTTGGCACCTTGTGCAACTAATTCTTCGGCAGCTGCATACCCGATTCCGCTATTTCCTCCTGTTACTAGGGCTACTTTATTTACTAATTTTGACATTTCTTTTACTTTTAAATTATTATTGATTTATTTATTAAATTATTTTTTATCCAAAAAAAAGTCCAACAAACCTTTTTGAACAGCGGCTGTATTTTCTTGAACCAACCAGTGACCTGAATTAGGGATATTTGTTTCGCTTACATCGTTCGCCACAAGTTTTGTGTGATCTTTTAAAAATGCAGCTGCAAAATACTGACCTCCCATTGTCAATACAGGCATAGTTAGTTTTTGCTTCATCAATTCAACATTGTCTTTTCCATCTTGTTTGAAAGCCCCAAACCAATGAAAACTACCAGTTGTTGCACCTTTAACAGAATAAGCACGGATAAATTCAGCTGTTTCTTCTTTTGTGAAAGAATCTTTTGCAAAAGCAACTACTGGCCAAAAATTAGTCAAAAACTCTTTTTCCTTACCTGCTACTATATCACCAGAAGCCGACCATCCAAAAAATCCAAACCACCACGCTGAAGCCGAAACCTGTGACCAAACTGGTTCAATTCCCGGAAGCAAAGCATCCATTAAGGCTAGTTTTTTAACTTCATTTGGGTATTGAGCCGCATAAGCATAAGCAACCATTAGTCCGATATCATGTCCTGCCAAATTGATTTTTTCATAACCTAATTTTTTTACCAACTCGTGAATATCAGTTGCCATTGTTTTTTTGTCATAACCACCATCTGGTTTATCAGACTCGCCCACTCCTCTTAAATCTGGAGCAATTACTGTAAAGTGTTTTGAAAGTTCAGGCAACAATCTGTTCCACATATACCAGTTTTGACCAAATCCATGAACCAATACTAATGGTTCTCCTTTTCCACCAATTACGTAATGAATGTTTACGCCATTTACATTTGCAATTGCGTGCTTAAAGTTTGCTGGCGGATTTGCAGCTTTAACATTTTGACTTTGTACTTCTGTTGAAACACCGAATAAAATAGCTGCTGAAAACACTGCTATTTTTTTAATTAAATTTTTCATGATTGTTTTTTTTAATATTTATAGGTCAAAGGTATAATAACGGAACGAACGTTCCGTTATTTATTTCGTTAAACTTATGTTAATTGTATCTAACTAAAAATCAGGTAGTTTAAAACAATCAAATCATCCCTTATAGATGCTGAGAAAACAAAAAAACCACTCCTTTTACAGAGTGGTTTTTGTTTGTTGGTTTTGTCTAGTCACAGATTACAAATCTGTTGTTCATCAGTGGTAGTTACTTTTATTTCGAAAACTCCACTGTTTTCAATTTGTTCCATCCTCCACGAGTAAAATCGGGAATTTGGACAGGAACAGAACCGTTGTCAAGTGAGATTTCGGTCAATGGAGCCAAACAAGACCATTCGGCTAAATCATATACATCCATATCAAGAGGTAGCCCATTTTGAAGACAATGAATCAAACGGTAATCCATAATAAAATCCATACCTCCATGTCCTCCAACTTGTTTAGCTTTTTCTTCAATGTCAACTACAATTGGATTTTTATATTTTTGCATTAAAGCTTCCTTAACTTCTTTAGGAACATAACTATGTGCATTGAAATCTTCATGATTTGGCGCTACATCTTTTCCTATGTCTTTAGAATCTAATGCATAACCTTCCACTGGATATTTATTTGCAAAACCTTTAGTTCCTGTCAATTGATACATTCTAGTATACGGGCGAGGGTTAGCTACATCATGCTGAATCTGAATCGTCTTTCCGTTCTCAGTACGAATCATCGTCATCGTATGATCTCCATTTCTAAAATCTTTCAAATCCTCACCTTTTTTCTCTTTGATGAAAGCTGGAATCCCAACAGCTTTAGTATCCATAGAAACCAAATAATTCATCTTATCGCCACGGTGGATATTCAACGCCAGACAAGCAGGTCCCATTCCATGAGTTGCATAAATGTCTCCACGATGTTTTATGTTGTAATCCAAACGCCAGTTATTCCAGTAATCTGCCCAATAAGGTTCAAGATTGTGAATATAGGAACCTTCTGCATGGAGAATTTCCCCAAACAATCCTTGCTGTGCCATATTCAGCGTTGTCAATTCAAAGAAGTCGTAAACACAGTTCTCTAATTGCATACAATGTTTTCTGGTTTTTTCGGAAGTATTGATTAGTTCCCATATTTCATCCATAGTCATGGCACTAGGTACTTCAATAGCCACGTGTTTTCCATCTTTCATCGCCTGTACCCCAATTTGAGCATGATATTTCCAATCGGTTGCAACATAAACAAGATCTACATTAGGGAGAGCCGTTACCTGTCTCCAAGCGTTTTCTCCAAAA
>NZ_DASTTN010000385.1:0-4239 GCF_035760125.1 Flavobacterium sp. | reverse complement strand
TATCAGTTTAAAATTAATTCACATCAATGATTTTTGCTTATAGAAACTATTATTATTTTGAGAAGGAGTATTTATTTTAATGTAAAATAAGGTCTAATATAAGTTGATAAAGTCATTTCTATCTGTTGCTATTAAGAAGCAAAATGATGGAATCTTTTAAGGCTTATGGTTTTATGATTTGCATTATTGAAAAAAAAATAAAAAATATTTTTTTTACTAAAACGTTTTAGTATATTTGCCATGATAATATTTGTTTTGAATGTTTTTTTTAGAATTGATTGTTGATTATTGTTTAATTAATTTGTTAAAATTTAGAGATAATAATTTTAGATTATAAAAGAAAAGCGTTTAATTATCTTAAGATTTTGATGTTAATTAAAAATCAAGAGAGACAGTATTTTATCAATTTATAATTATAATAATGAAAATCAAGATATCCTTCTATCTCTTTTTAGTGCTATTTTTTTAAATTAATATTTCCTATGGTCAAGATTGACCTAACTTAAATAGATACAAAGAGGAAAACTCTAAAGTTTCAGTTTTAGTTCCAAAGATTACTATCTTATGGTTTTGTGGGAATTTCAATAACAGAGAGTTGGTTGAACAAATGCCCCACTTTTTAATGCGAAAAAAATATATTAATAAGGGAGAAAAGTAGTAAGATGGGGTGCATTCAAATAAGATTGGAAATATGATTATGGAGCCTATTTGAGAAGTAGCTATTAAAAAGTTGTTAGATAATAATTTGACATGATAAATAGTTGTGACTTTTTTTAAGTACTTCTAAAAATGTTTTTGAAAATTTATGAGACTGTCAGTGGTCAGACAATAAATTTATGAGAATAATATTGGTTTTTGACAATTTAGTATCAGATGTTAAAAGTCTTTCTTTTTAGGTTTGAATATTATTTAAAATCTAGAAAAATTGTCAATTTTTTTAATAGGTAATTTGAATGATAGCATTGGAAATAATTAATTTATAAATAAAAAATAATTAAAATAAATAAGGAAATGTCAATAACAATAGGTGTAGATATCGGAGGGAGTCATATAAGTAGTGCAGCTGTAGATAGTGATAGTTTTATAATAATTCCAGAAACGTATTTTAGTGGAGTAGTTGATAGTAAAGCTTCTAAAGATGTGATTATTGAAAAATGGGCGGAAATAATTAATCAAACAATTCATGCAATTCAAAAAGCTTTTGGACTTTCTGAAAGTGATAGTATTGGAATCGCTTTCTCTATGCCTGGTCCATTTCAATATGAAACTGGAATAGCAATGTTTGAAGGAAATGATAAGTATGAATCATTATATAACGTTTCGGTTTCAGAAGAACTTTTAAAATATTTAAGTGCAAAAAATGTAAGTTTTAGATTCTTGAATGACGCTAGTTGTTTTGGAGTAGGGGGATCACTTAAACAAGAATCTGAACTTGGTGACAAAAGAGTTATTGCAATTACTTTAGGAACTGGTTTTGGCGCTGCTTTTTTAGATAATAAATTGCCAATAACACAAGGAAGTAATGTTCCTCATAATGGATGTTTATGGGATAAACCTTTTAAAGACAGTATTGCAGATAATTACTTCTCAACTAGATGGTTTTTGAGCCAATATGAAAATATTACAGGTGAGATCCTTACTGATGGAGTGAAAGAAATAGCCAGTATTGAAAATTATTCTACAGCAAAAATATTTGATGATTTTGCAAATAATTTGACTGAGTTTTTGGTGCCATTTATATTAGATTTCGATGCCAATTTACTTATTTTAGGAGGTAATATTGCCAAGTCTAATCGATTGTTTTTATCCAAGATACAGCAAAATCTTAAAAGTAAAAATGTCGATTTATCAATTTCTATTATTGAAAATACAGAGCAAATGAGTATTCTAGGTTCAAGTTATTTATACAATGAAGTGTTTTGGGATCGAATTAAAGCAGAGCTTCCTTATTTTTAATTGAAGGGATTATAAAAGTATTTTTAAAAGTATAATGATGAATATAGAGATTTTAAGCGGAGATAATAAAGCAATTGTGTTTGAAAAAATTAGAAAGGAAATTGAAAAGCATAATTTTAATATAATAAATGAAGATCAAACTAGACCTTGGGGAGGTTTTTTTGTAATTGATGAAAACCAAACAAGTGATTTTGTTGCTACTTTTTTTTCACATTTGAAACTTGATGATATACAAATTACAAATAAATTAAGTCCTAAGATATTGGTTGTAAGTCCTGATAGTAGACTTTCATGGCAATATCATTTTAGAAGATCAGAAATTTGGAAAGTTGTTGAAGGCCCTGTCGGAGTTAAAATTAGCAATACAGATATAGAGGGAGAATTGAAAACACTTAATGATGGTGATTTTATTAAGATGGATAAAGGAGAGCGTCACCGTTTAATTGGCTTAGAGTCTTGGGGAGTAATTGCAGAAATTTGGCAACATACAGATCAGGACAATCCTTCAGATGAAGATGATATCGTTCGACTTCAAGATGATTTCGGACGTTAAAACAAATTAAATTTTTGAAGGAAACGATGAACAATATTTTTTGCCAAAACATTGAAGTGTAAAAAAAATATCTTTATAATTTGATTTTTAACTGTTGAATATAAAAATCATACTAAAGTTTGGTTTGTACTGTATTATATTTGAGCAAAATTTGTGGTTTTAAATTAAAAATAATTTTCAAATGAAGAAAAAACCTGTTTCTATTAGAGATATTGCGGAGGAACTAAAGACATCTGTAACTACTGTATCTTTTGTTTTAAATGGTAAAGCGAAAGAAAAACATATTTCGAAAGAACTGACAAAAAAGGTTTTAGATTATGCTAAATTAATAAATTACAGACCTAATCAAATTGCACAGAGTCTTCGAACTGGGAAATCAAAAATTTTGGTTTTTATGGTTGAAGATATTTCAAATAATTTCTTTTCTAAATTAGCTAGAATTTTTGAAGATATCGCCTACGATAAAGGATACAAAGTTATTTTTTGCAGCAATGATAATGATGATGAAAAATCTAATGAACTAATCAATTTATTTAATTTCCGTCAGGTTGACGGCTTTATTATAGTACCGTCTCCAGGTATAAAAGACACTGTTGAAAATTTAATAAATGATAATATACCAGTGATTTTACTGGACAGGTTTTTTGAAGGATTAGATTGTAATAGTGTAGTTATTGATAATGAGCAGGCTTCTTTTGATGCAACACTGCATTTGATAGATAATAAGTTTAAAAATATTGGTTTTATCACAACAGCCTCAGATCAAACGCAGATGCAGGGACGTTTGTCTGGTTACGAAAAAGCTGTTAATGAAAATGGTTTGAAATCCAATACACTTCAAATTCCTTACAATGAAATCTATAAGGGTAAGGGCAAAGAATATGTCAAGAATTTCTTAGACCAGCATGCTGATTTGGACGCTGTTTTTTTTGCTACCAATTATCTAGCACAAAGTGGGCTGGAAGTTTTTAAAGAGAATAATCCTAGATTAATTTATGATTTGGGAATTATAGCCTTTGATGATAATGATATGTTCAAAATTTACGATCCTACTATTACTTCTGTTTCTCAGCCTTTAGTTGAAATAAGTACTACACTGATGGAAATAATGTTGTCTCTTTTGAAGAAAAAAGATGTGACTGAAATACCTCATAAAATTATGCTGAAAACGGAGTTGATTATTCGTGAATCTTCATTGCGAAAACAGCTTTATATCTAAAAAGGATTTTATTATTAACATAAAATACTTTTTCTTCAAACAGATCTGAGTGTCAATATTTTCAATTGATTCTCAGATTTTTTTTATAGGCATTTTTGGTTTATTATCTAATTTATTTTTCTTACAAATTTTTATTTATACTATTTTTATTTTCTTCTTTTTTGTTGCCCAATTATAACGTTTTCGTAAATATTTATTGAGAAATATTTAAAATTAATCCCCAAATTAACATGTGTGTTGAAAAATTAACATAAAAATTGTATTTAGTAAAAAAAATTTTTTTTTACTAAAACGTTTTAGTATGTTTGCTTTGAATTATTAATAATTTGACTTTTAATGATTAGGACTTACTATAATTATTTTGCAAGCATTTTAATCATTGATCTGCATAATCCTAAAAGTGGAGCTAAAGAACGAGGCTTTTTTTTGAAAAAAAACTAAATCGATTTAGTAAATATATTTTAAGCTAGCCTAAAGTTCATATTTCATAATTAAAACAAAACATCAAATG
>NZ_DASTTN010000384.1:0-7938 GCF_035760125.1 Flavobacterium sp. | reverse complement strand
TTTTTTAATGCAGCATGAGGTGCCATAGGTATAGTGCCCCAGACGCCTGAACCTCCTTTTATAATTTTATCCGATAAATAGTTGATATTTTTGTCATTCATTGAATATTTTTTGGAAATATCCAAAAAAGAGGGTCCAATTACTTTTTTATCAATTTTGTGACAAGTGGCACAATCTTGTTTCTTCATTATTAACTCTCCTTCAGAAGCTTGAATATCTTCTTTACCACTATATCCTGTTGGAACTGATTCATAATTCGAGAAAGAACTCAAAGCTCCTAGAGCTATTATTGCAGCTAAAATTTTAATTTTCATATTGTATTAATTAAACAATTTATATTCCTAAATTTTTTCTATTAAGCTGTGAGTTTGTTTCAACAGCAGCAAAATCATCAAAAGCTTTATCAGTGACTTTGATAATATGTTTTTTTATAAATTCAGCTCCCTCACGAGCGCCATCTTCTTGATTTTTTAAACAACATTCCCATTCCATCACTGCCCAACCTTTATAATCATATTGTGCTAATTTGCTAAAAATGGTTTTAAAATCAATTTGACCATCACCAGGCGAACGATAACGACCTGCACGATTTAGCCAACTTTGATATCCACCAAAAGTTCCTTGTTTTCCCGTTGGATTAAACTCGGCATCCTTCACGTGAAAAGCTTTGATTCGTTCATGATAAAAATCGATGTATTGAATATAATCCAATTGTTGAAGAACAAAATGTGAAGGGTCATACAAAATACAAGCGCGTTCGTGATTGTTTACTGCTTTGAGAAACATTTCGTAGGTTTCACCATCAAATAAATCTTCACCGGGATGGATTTCATAACAAACATCCACACCATTTTTATCAAATTCATTAAGGATTGGCATCCAGCGTTTAGCCAGTTCTTTGAAACCATCTTCAATTAAACCAGGTGGACGTTGAGGCCAGGGATGAAAATATTGCCACAATAACGAACCGCTGAAAGTAGCATGCGCATTTAAACCTAAATTCTGAGAAGCTTTTGCTGCATAATGTAATTGTTGCACCGCCCATTCTTGTCTTGCTTTCGGATTACCTCGTAAAGCCTGCGGAGCAAATCCATCGAAAAAATCATCGTAGGCGGGATGAACGGCAACCAACTGACCTTGTAAATGCGTAGAAAGTTCAGAAATTTTTAAGCCATAAGATTCTACAATCCCTGTAAGTTCATCAGCATAGGTTTTGCTTTCAGCCGCTTTTTGCAAATCAATAAAGCGGGAATCCAGAGTCGGTATTTGTATTCCTTTAAAATCCAGATTGGATGCCCATTGGCAAATTCCTTCCAAAGAATTAAAAGGAGCTTCATCAGAAATAAATTGTGCCAAAAAAACGGCTGGTCCTTGCATTGTGGTCATTTAATTCGATTTAAATTTTAAATTCAGTCCATTTTTGAGTTGATTTTCCTGAAGCAATTACATTTTCTATAAAAGCCATTCCTCGAACACCATCTTTTACTGTTGGAAAATCAAGCATACTTGCCGTTGGTTCTTTCTCTTCTAATTTTGATTGTAAAGTCAAAGCAAAGTTTTTGTATAAATTCCCAAACGCTTCCAAATATCCTTCTGGATGTCCGCTTGGAATTCTAGTATTGAAAGCTGCTATCTGTGATAAATATCCGTTTCCGGTACGATACAATTGAGTAGGGGAGTCTAGCCATTTTACAGTCAAAGTGTTTGGTTCCATTTGATGCCATTCTAAGCCTCCCTTTTCACCATACACTTTAATTTTTAAACTATTTTCTTCACCAGCCGCAATTTGACTGGCAACCAAAATTCCATTGGCTCCATTGTCAAATTTAAGCAATACGTTTCCGTCATCATCCAATCTCCTATTTGCAACGACAGTATTAATATCAGCACAAAGTTGTGTGATTTTTAATCCTGAAATGTATTCTGCTAAATGTGCCGCATGAGTTCCAATGTCTCCCATACAACCACTAATTCCACTTTTTGATGGATCTGTTCTCCAAGCCGCTTGTTTGTTTCCACCAGTTTCAAATTGAGTGCTCAACCAGCCTTGAGGATATTCTACCATTATTTTTCGAATGGTTCCAAAATCATTCTCAGCTATCATCCTACGGGCTTGTTTTACCATCGGATAACCGGCGTAAGTATGTGTCAAGCACAAATAAAGTCCAGTTTCTGTAACTTTTTGTTCCAGTAATTTTGCCTCAGCCAAAGTCAAAGTCATTGGCTTGTCCAAAACAACATGAAAACCATTTTCCAATGCTAACATAGCAGGAGCAAAGTGGGCATGATTTGGAGTAACTATCGAAACAAAATCCATTCTCTCATTTGGAGGTAATTTTACTTCTGTTTCAATCATTTGAACATAGGACTCATAACATTTATCTTCTGCCAAACCTAATTCTTTACCAGATTCAAGAGATAACTCAGGATTGGAACTAAATGCTCCACAATGCAATTCGATTAAACCATCCATGTTGGCGGCAATGCGGTGAACTGCTCCGATAAAAGCATTTTTGCCACCGCCAATCATTCCCATTTTTAATTTTCTCATAATTGAATAATCCTAATCTAGATATTTTTTTTCTTTAATTCTTTTACAGCATAATCACAAGCCCTGGCAGTCAGAGCCATGAATGTTAATGACGGATTTTGACAAGCAATAGAAGGCATACAAGAACCATCGGTAACAAATACATTACTCACTTCGTGCATTTGATTCCATTTGTTTAATACTGATTCTTTAGGATCATTCCCCATACGGGCAGTCCCCATTTCGTGAATAGCCATTCCAGGAAAACAACCATTATCATAGGTTTTTACGTTTTTCATGCCTGCAGCTTCCAGCATTTCAGCAGCATCATACATCATATCCTCACGCATTTTCGCTTCATTCTCTTTGTATTCGCAGTCAATTGCCAGTACGGGTTGTCCCCATTTATCTTTTTTAGAATGATCGATATACACTTTATTTTCATAGTAAGGAAGCATTTCTCCAAAACCTCCTAATCCCATTGTCCATGAGTCAGCTGGTCTTGACATTGTTTCTTTGAAATCACCACCAAAGGCTAATTCGGCAACTTCTTTATGCCAATTACCTCTACTGGCTCCACCTTGATATCCAAAACCACGCAAATAATCGCGTTTGTCATTATTAAAATTTTGGTATCTTGGAATATAGATACCATTCGCTCTTCGTCCATAAGTATATTTGTCTTCAAAACCTTCAGCGCTTCCTTCAGCACCACATCTAAAGTGATGATCCATTAAATTATGTCCCAAATGTCCACTACCATTACCCAAACCATTCGGGTGAGCTTCGGAAGTTGAATTCAATAAAATAAAGGTTGATCCCAAAGTCGATCCATTTACAAAAACAATTTTTGCATAAAACTCCATAGTTTCATTCGTCTGGGCATCAATAACCATTACTCCTTTGGCTTTTTTGGTGTCTTTGTCATAAATTATATGATTAACAATCGAGTAGGGACGGACTGTTAATCTTTTAGTGGCCATAGCGGCCGGTAAAGTCGAAGACTGTGTACTGAAATAGGCTCCAAATGGACAGCCTCTACTGCATAAATTTCTATATTGACAACTGCCTCTCCCTAAATGAGGTTGAGTAAGATTTGCAGTTCGCCCAATTGTCATAATTCTAGATTTATTATAATGCTTTTCAATACGTTCTTTTACTGATTTTTCAACGCAATTCATATCCATGGGAGGTAAAAATTGACCGTCTGGGAGCAAAGGCCAATTTTCATTTTGGCCGCTTATTCCAGCAAATTTTTCTGCATAATCATACCAAGGGGCAATATCTTTATATCGAATTGGCCAATCATTACCATGACCATCCTTGGCGTTATCTTCAAAATTGTGATCACTTAAACGGTAACTTTGACGACCCCACATTAGGGACTTACCTCCAACATGAAAACCTCTGTACCAATCAAAACGCTTATCTTCGGTATAAGGACATTCTAAGTCGTTTACCCACCAGCTTTCATTAGCTTGGCTATATGGATAATCTCTAGTTTGCACAGGATGTGTTCTCTTTTGTTCTTCTGTCATTTTTCCGGCATATGGTATTTCCCAAGGAGCTTTCATAGCCGAATCATAATCTTTAATATGCTCGATGTTCATACCGCGTTCTAACATCAGGACTTTCAATCCTTTTTCAGTTAATTCTTTGGCTGCCCAACCTCCACTTATTCCTGAACCTATAACAATTGCGTCATAAGTATTTTGCTTCTTTAGATCAGTATTTATATTCACGAGTTTCTTTTTAGTAATTAATAAAATTTAGTTGCAAGTACTTTCGCATTATGTAGCCCAAGCTTTCTGACCGGGTTTGTATTCTGCACTACCGTCATATTTTCCTGGTATAGGCAAATATTCTCTGGCCATTGTACAACCAATTTCTGAAGAAAAATAACCTAATATGGTTAAATCTCTAGCAATCATAAAGAAAGAAGGTTCTTTATTGCTATCGATAGCCTGTTGCTTCAATTCATTCATAAGCTGAATCTTTTCTTCACTATTGAGACTCAAGAATTCTTTGTTGAATTTAGCTTTGCATTTGGCTAACATATCTTCAAATCCATTTTTAAAGACTTCTTGCAATTTTGGGGGATAACAATCTTTTATAACTAATGGAATGAAAGCTCCAACCCCAGCAGCTTTTGCTCCGGGAGAATTTTCGGTAGTTGGTAAAATAATTTCTGAAAATTCAGCCAAAATTTCTTCATCCGTAGCTGAAAAGAAATAGGTATTCTTTTCGGGATCATAAACTGTAAAACTTTCAAACAAAACCCCCATTGTTGTGGCAGAAATTGCTCCACCCATCAAATAAGCAATCTTTTTTAGTGCCTCTCGTCTTTCCATTTGCGAAATATTAAAAATATCATGAAATAATTACCAATAATACAATTATCAATACATTACAATAATAAGTAAAAAACAGACATATTTATCACAAATACGTTAATTAAATAAAATAAATTAATAATTCATAATATTAAATCGTTTTAGCAAATAATATTTAAAAAAATATAGCAACAAACTATAAGAAGTAAGAAAAAATGCAAAATTTTAAGAATGTGATTTTAAGAAAAACATGAAAACAAAAGAGTTAGAAGTTTATTTATTACATAAAAACCTTACTAAATATATTTTTTACAATCAAAAAACATATTTCATTGCGTTAAAAACACACAATAACTAAGTTGATTAATTCTCTTTATCAAACAACTGAACTTGACTTTTCAATCTTTCGATTAATAAATTCATCATCCTTTTGTTCAGACTGGAAGAATTCTGAATATATAGTGCATATTCATCAGTCGTAAACAATGCGATAATCATTCCCTTTAAGGCATTTCGGAACTTGATATCTTTTTGAATTGCATTTTCTATAATAGACAATTTGTTTTCGACTGATTTGGTGTAAAAGTCTCTTTTGTATTTACTTATGTAATTTAAAAAAGATGCGATAAACAAATCGTTTTGCAGTTGCAAAATAGGCCTAAGCACCTCATTTTGAAACAACTCATCTGAAGACGACTGATTATTCACATTTCCTAATGATTCTCCTCGAATTTCTTTGATTAATTTATCTCTCTGATTCATCTTTTTTTCTTTAAAAATATAAAAATTACTGTTAGCAATGTCTTATTTTAGCATTATTAAATTAAAAAATATGCGATTTCATACTAGAAAATGGGTAAAACCAGAAGATTTAAACCCCAATGGGACATTATTTGGTGGAAAATTATTGGCTTGGATTGACGAAGAGCTGGCTTTGTATACCATTATTCAATTAGAAAACTCCAGAATCGTTACCAAACACATGTCTGAAATCAATTTTAGAAGTTCAGCTAGACAAGGTGATATAATCGAAATTGGAATTGATGTTGTAAAATTTGGACGTAGTTCGATTGAATTAATATGTGAAGCACGAAATATGATGACACGCGAAACAATCATTACTATAGACAGCACAACAATGGTAAATCTAGGAGATGATGGTAAACCAAAAGCACACGGGAAAACTGAAATTGAGTATGTAAAAGATAGGATTGGTTAATGAGAGATACCAAGGCACTAAGATTTTGAGCGGCTAAGATTTTATTTCTTAAATTTCTGAATTCGCAAATCGATTAAGAATTTCCATAGCTTTATCGGTATCATTTATACCTACAAAAATATGGTCATGATAAAATGCTGCAACCACATTACAACTAATTCCTTCTTGCGATAATGCTTTAGAAAATGCTGCAGTTAATCCAACTGCTTCTAGTGATGAATGAACCGTTAAAGTAATCCATGAGGCTACAAATGAGTATTCAAGTTTAAGGCTGTCTGCCATTTCTTTTTTGATTATCACTGTAAATCCTTCCTGCTCTCTGAAAAACATGATGATATCACTGCTGTTCACGGTAGTGATATCATTTATTACACAAAAAACATAATCTCCTTCATTCAGTGAAGGATTCATTGTTCTAAGCAATTTTTCTAAATTGTTTTCTCCTTTTTCTCCTTCCATTGTATTTAAGGCTTTACCATATTTTCGGAAGGCATTACAAAAATTTCCAAATCAAAGTAGGAAATCGAAGCAATGATATGGTCAAATATATCCGATTGGATGTATTCGTAATTCTCAAAACGTTTGTCTTTAGAAAAAGCATAAATTTCAAGAGGAACACCATAAGGCGTAGGTTGTAGTTGTCGGCAAAGCATCAACATATCCTTATTTAATCCTGGGTATTGATGTAGATATTGGGTAATGTATTTTCGAAACAAACCTAAATTGGTCAAGTTACGACCATTTATAGCCAAGCTTTTATCAATTTTATGTCCGCGATTATAGTTGTCAATTTCTGTTTTTCGGGCATCAATATAGGTGCTTAAAAGATCTATTTTCTTTAAATCAATGAGTTCATTATCTTCCAGAAACCGGATACTATTTGCTTTAATAATAATATGTCTCTTAATTCGTCTTCCGTCTGAATTTAGCATTCCCCTCCAGTTTTGAAAAGAGTCAGAACTCAAACTATAGGTTGGAATTGTAGTTGTGGTATTGTCAAAATTTCGAACTTTCACCGTAGCCAGATTGATTTCGATTACATCTCCATCGGCACCATAACGATCCATAGTAATCCAGTCACCAATACGCACCATATCGTTTATTGCAACCTGGACACTTGCCACAAAACCAAGTATTGTATCCCTAAAAATCAAGATGATTACTGCCGAAACAGCTCCCAAAATGGTCAACAATTCCTTTTGGTCAATATCAAATAGTTTTGAAATAATCAGCGCAATTCCAAACATCCACAACACAATCATAATAACCTGAATGAAACTATCAATAGGTTTGTCACTGTAACGTGGAATCAATTTTAAATAATCGCGTAAGGAATTAAAAATGGTTCGGATAATCCACAAAATCAGCAAAACGATATAAACGCCCACTGTTTTACCAAAGATGCTTTCCCAGTATTCAAACTTATCCAAAATCACTGGAACAGATCTAAACACAAAAAACAACGGAACCAAATAAGCGATATACTTAGCCGTTTTATTGGTTACCAATAAATCATCAAATTTGGTTTTGGTTCTTTGGGCGACAAGGGCCATGATGGTTACCAATATAAATCGGAAAACCACATACAAGGTATAAGCCAAAAAACAAAGCAAAATAGTATTGAAAAACAAACTCAAATAAGTGGACACACTTCTGCTCATTCCCCAATCTCTGAAAATAGGGTAGAGAAAACTAAAAATGGAATGAATGAGTTTGTTCATATTTTATTTTTTAAGTGATTAGTGAATAGCTGTTAATAATTAGTATTCAAAAACTAATTACTGTTCACTAATTACTAAGAGCTAGAAATTTTACAAATATTTTTTCTCCATATAAAAAGTTCCAAACGGCAATAA
>NZ_DASTTN010000383.1:0-2715 GCF_035760125.1 Flavobacterium sp. | reverse complement strand
TTTAAACCAATTCGTATTTAAATCACAAATGGAAACAAATAATGAATATGCAATTTTAGAAAAAATCTTGTCTGAAATAATGAGATTTTATTTTAGTAAAGATTCTATAGAAAGTTACGTTGGTTATGAAACTAAGGAACGAATCGGAACTGTAAACGGAATGCAAGTAATCATTTATTCAAACGACCATAATCCACCCCATTTTCACGTAAAAACAAATGATAATCGCGTAAATGCGAAATTCAAAATTGAAGATGGAGAGTTTTTGAGTGGGGAAATAAGTTCAAAAGATTTAAAACGGATTGAATTGTTTTATAACGATATTAAAACAAAGATTTTGATGGAAAAAATTTGGTCTAAAAAAAATATTCAATAATAACGTTAAAAAAATGAACGCAGACTTTGAATACGGAATGAAAGTTTCATTGGGCGGAGAATTTGGAGTTGTCGTTAAATCAGAATTAGACAAACCCGATTTTTACGGTAGAATTTGTTGGGATACGGAAAAGGAATTCGATTTTGAAGATTGGCACGGATTGTTTGGCTCTTTTATAAATCAAGGTGGAAAAATAATTGATAAAAATTATCAGTTTAGATATATCAGTGAAGACGGAAGTAAGAAAGCCTGCTTATAACAGCTACTACAACGGATTTGGGCAATTGGTTTAATGGAAAGTTGGTTTTGCATCTGGGATGATTTGGCAAATCCGAAAATAGGGATTAATTTAGTCCCAAACCCGCTGTAGTACCAAGACGTTAGCCGTCAGTTTGACCGAACAGAATGCAATAAGAATGTTGATTTTAAACGAAAAATAAATGAATATTTTCAGTAAACTATTTAATAGCAACGGAAAACCAAATTTAAATGTATTGTTCGAGAATGAAAATTTCAAAAAATTTATTTCAAAAGCAGAAGATATCTCAATTGGCTATAGCGAAATAAATATATTCAAATTAGAAAATATTGAAAAAGAACAAATTGGATATAGCGTAACAGAAAACGGAAAATCATTAGTCGGAAATAAGAGTGGCGATTGGAAAAAAAATTGGATTGTAATTGCAACTGATAATATGGATGATCCGATATTTGTCGACATTGAAAATCCAAATTTGCCGGTTTTTATTTCTGAACACGGAAATGGGGAATGGGAACAAAACTACATTGCAATTTCAATTGAAAAATTTTCATCAATTTTAAGCGATTTAAGGAATTTATCAATCAACAGACAAAATCCAGTTGAAATAGAAAAAAATCCAATTTCAGAAACTGAATTAGAGTTGTTTTTAACTAAAACTAAAAATGATAATAATTGGATGGATATTGAATATTGGGAAATATTCTTAGAAAACGATTAATAAAACCGAACGGCTAACAGCTACTACTACAGATTTGGGCAATAGGCTTAATGGAAAGATGGTTTTGTATTTGGGATGATTTGACAAATCCGAAAATAGGGTTTAATTTAGTCCCAAACCCGCTGTAGTACCAAGACGTTACCTGCAAGCACAGAACTACATGCCGTAAACAAAGAACTGACACGATTATGAAATTTATATTAACAGTAATAACTTTTTCTCTACTTTCATTTGATTGTGTTGGACAGAAAGTAAATAATCTAAAAGTTGAAAAGGTTTACCTTGACAATGCTGACACAACAAAAAACCATTATACAATAATTTATCCACCCAATTTACCATGGAAAGGATATATGTTTTTAATCCCAGGACTTGGACAAACAGCCGAAAATGTTTTACAACAAACTGAACTGCCGAAAAAATTAGCTTTGAATGGAATTTTGACGATTATACCAACTTTTCAGGATGGAGAATTATCTTTTGGCGTGGATAGTTTAAGTCAACAATCTTTTAATAGAATTTTAATAGACGTGACTTCTAAACATAAACTTATTGATCAAAGATTTTATGTTGGTGGATTTTCAATTGGCGGAAGTTGTGCGATTAAATATGCAGAAAACCCAACTATAAACCCAACCGCAATTTTTGCGATTGACCCACCACTTGATTTTGAACGAGTTTATAACTCAAGTAAAAGAGAGATAAGATTATCTGTAAACAAAAGTCCAGATGAAGAGAGAGTTTATACGATAGAGAAACTAGAAAAAGAAATGGGGGGTTCACCAAAAACTGCATTAAAAAATTATTATAGTATATCACCTTATTCATTTAACGACACAACCCAAACAGCTATTAAAAAAATAATAAAACTTCCTTTGAGAATTTACTCTGAACCTGATATTAATTGGTGGTTGAAAGAAAATGCAGAGGATTTCACAGGGATGAATGTTACGGAATGTTCGGCAATGATTAATGAATTGAATAGACTCGGAAATACTAAAGCAGAATTGATAATTACGCAAAATAAAGGATATAGAAAACCTGACAATAGTAAGCATCCACATTCTTGGAGCATTGTGGACAATAATGAATTAATCGAATGGTTGTTAAAACAGAAATAAAGCCAGCAGGTAACAGCTACTACAACGGATTTTGGCAATTGGCTTAATGGGAAGTTGGTTTTGTATTTGGAATGATTTGGCAAATCCGAATAATGAGCTTAATTTAGTCCCAAACCCGCTGTAGTACCAGAACGTTATGGGCTAGTTGTGCCGAAATTACGCAGAAGAAAACAATCAGAAAATAAACCTTTGTTTCCGCAGAAAACTTCAAAGCAGAAGCGTTAAAATTGGATTTTCC
>NZ_DASTTN010000382.1:0-15755 GCF_035760125.1 Flavobacterium sp. | reverse complement strand
ATTAATTCGGGAGTATTAGAATTCAGAATACTTTATTACTAGAATTGCCATTTTATCTTTGAGATACTCCACGCTGAATCATAGGACTTGTTGTATTGTAGTTTGTGAGGCTTTACCTGAGAGGGTGGTTTTATGAGCGATTGAGGGGTAGAGGTTATAATGGGAGTTGGAAAGATAGAGGTAAGAAATACGGGAGGTGCTGTTTATGATTTATGTATTTGTCATAATTTGGAAATAGGATTCAGTTATATAAAAAAAAATTATATGTAAAATAAAATGTTATGGAGACTGTATAGGACTGTATTGTTTTTGAGAATCACTTTTTTTACCAAAAATAATTATTAAGACTTATAAAATTATGTAGTACAGCATGGTTAGGACCTAAAATAGAAATTTTTAAATTTACTATTTATTAATAAAGAAATTGTTGGGCTTTTATTATTACGAAGACTTTAAATCTAAATATGAGTTTGCTTTTATGATTTTGAGTTACAATTTTAAACGTTCTATTTATTTGATAATCTGCTTTTTTATTTCGCCTTTTTTATTTTATTTATTCGTAAATTTATATGTATAAAATTTTATATTACGATATTTTATTGAAATTTTGGAGAGCTTATTGGTTCTTACAAACTGGAGGCTAGCATTGAATTTATATTAATTAAAAAAAAAGAATAGACGTAATTTATTTTAATAGCTACGAATTAGAAATCTATTATATTTGATTTTCAAGAGAATTTATCTTTAATGAGTAATTGAGGATTATTTACCGCAAAAATTCTCTCAATTTAGTTTAGCATATCCATTAAATTTATGAAAAAAAACTCCAAAATTGCCAGTCTCAGAATTGATGAATTCTCTGCTACACCAAAGTATCAGCAGTTAGTCAACGCAGTGTTGAATGCTATCAAAAAAGGTATTCTTAAAAAAGGAGATGCTATGCCGTCTATTAATGAACTTAGTTTTGAATATGAGATTTCAAGGGTTACGATTGAAAAAGGATATAATAAATTGAGAAAAATGGGAATTTTAGAAGCCTTTCATGGTAAAGGTTATTTTATTACCAATACTGACATTTCTCAGGATTTAAAAATATTCCTGATGTTTAATAAATTGAGTGCCCACAAGAAAATAATCTATGATGCTTTTGTGGAGATTTTGAGTGAAAAAGCAACAATTGATTTTTATATTTACAATAATGACTATGCATTGTTCAAAAAATTATTGAATCAGCAAAAGAATGCTTATACCCATTATGTCATTATTCCCCATTTTACTGAAAAAGCGGAAGGATACCAATTATTGATTGAAGAAATACCAAAAGAAAAACTAATTATTGTTGGTAAAAAAATTGAAGGCATAACAGGAAATTACGGTGCAGTTTATGAAAATTTTGAAGATGATATTTATAATGCACTCAGCAAAGCTCTGGAACGATTGAGTAAATATCATACCTTGAAATTGATTTTTCCTGAGAATAGCTATTTTCCGGAAGAGATTATTAAAGGGTTCAAAAATTTTTGTTACAGTTATGCTTTCAATTATAAAATCGTGCATAACCTTGACCTTGAAGAAGTAAATGAGGGAGAAGTTTACATTAATTTGATGGAAGAAGATTTAGTAAAGATTTTGGATAAAATTATTTCTTTAAATTTAACGGTTGGAGAGCAAGTAGGCGTAATATCCTATAATGAGACCCCACTCAAAAAGTTTATTATGAATGGACTCACTACCATCTCAACGGATTTTGGAATTATGGGAAAGACTGCTGCAGAACTGGTATTGAATTCGTCTAAAGAACATATAGAAAATCCGTTTGAGTTAATATTAAGAGGCTCTTTGTAAATAAATTAAAAAATGGAATTACGAAAATTTAAATCTTTCTTGGTAGTGGCAAAAGAATTGCACTTTGGTAAAGCTGCCCAGAAATTGAATATCACCCAACCCGCTTTAACACATCAAATCAAAAATTTAGAAAGTGAATTGGGATTTGACCTTTTTGATAAGGACAAAAGAGCCAATAACAGAAAAGTTCAATTAACAGAAGCGGGTATTTATTTAATTAAAGAAATAACTCGTGTTATAGATCAACTTGATAAAACAATACAAGATGCTAGAAGTATTAGTGAAAAAAGAAAAGAATTTAGGATTGGAATACATAAGCTGAGCTCTAATGGTTTTTTTGAAATTTTACAAAAATTACAAAAAAATTTTCCAGGAGCAACGTTTAAAATAATTGAATTTTCTTCACTAAATTTAATTCAAGAAGCTATTTTTAAAGATGAAGTTGATTTTGGGTTGACTTTATTGCCAATTATTTTTAAAAACTTAAATTATCATATAATCGATAAAGATTATCTTAATTTAGTTATGTCAGTCGAACATCCTTTGGCCAAATATAAACAGATTAAATTAGAACAATTTCGAAATGACAAATGGGTAACAATAAGTAAGGAATTAATTCCTTCTTTTTTAGACGATTTAGAAATGAGTTGCCGAAATTTAGGGTTTTCCAGAGAAGCAAATATTGTTCAAGAAGTATCTAATATTGACCTTTTACTGGGATTAGTAGATTCTAAAGTAGGAGTCGCAATTTTACCATCAAAATATCCAATAAACACAGATAGAATCGTTTCCAAAGAATTGTTTATTTCTGATAATAAAAAAAAAGAAATTATAGCAGCTTTTGTTTTCAAGGATACATTTGATAAAGAATTTGAAAAAAAAATAATTGCATCTTTGTAAGTTAATACTCTTCCAATAAATTTTTTGAAAGAATTGAAAAACTATTCTTTATATATACTTTCCATTATTTTAATTAACGGTCTGTTTCTTTTCTTATTAATTATTTTTATTATAATAATTAATAAAAACAATTAAAATATAATACACTATAATCATAGAGTATAACAGTTCCGTTTTTATTATTTCCTTAATTTACAAGAAATCAATAAGTATTAATCACAATACTGAAGAAAACCACTTTTCGACATTATGGGAGTGAAACTTCTATAAAAATCATTTTAGATTTTAATGACTATTTTATAAAAAAAAATCCAAAATGTAATTGAATCTATTATATTAAAAATATGAAAAACTACAGCCTATTAATTATAGTGTTCAGTATATTTTTTGCAAACGCTCAAAATGTAATTCCTCTTTATCCCAATAAAGCGCCTGGTTCAGAAAACTGGAATTGGCAGGAAAAAGAAATATTCTCTAAAGCTTTTCAAACCCAAGTTGTTTACAATGTAACGCAGCCTACTTTAACTGTATATAGGCCTACTAATGTTATAGCAAATGGCACAGCAGTTATCATTTGTCCCGGGGGAGGGTTTCGTACTTTGTCTATAAATAATGAAGGAACTGAAGTGGCTAAATGGCTTAATTCTAAAGGTATAACTGCTTTTGTATTAAAGTATAGACTTGTGAAAAGTGAAACGGATAATCCCGTTAAAGAGTTAATTCCGCTACTTACTAATCGGAAAAAATTAGATTCAATCAATGCACCCGTTATTACTTTGGCTATTAACGATGGAGTGGCGGCAATACAATATGTTAGAGATCATTCGTCTGAATTTAAAATTGAGAAAAACAGAATTGGAATTATTGGTTTTTCAGCCGGGGCAGCAGTTACTGCGGGTTCCGTTTTTAATTACTCAAATAGTAGTAATCGTCCTGATTTTGCAGCATTAATATACGTGTATGTAGGAGCTTTAAAAAACACTACTGTTCCTGTTGATGCACCTCCATTATTCATTGCAGCAGCCACAGATGACTCATTGGGGTTAGCATCAAGCAGTGTAAAATTATACAGTGATTGGTTAGCTTCTGGAAAATCTGCTGAATTGCATATGTATTCAAAAGGAGGGCATGGGTTTGGGATGCGGAAACAAAATTTGCCAGTAGATAGCTGGATTGAACGTTATGGTGAATGGCTACATTTAAACCAATTTTTATAGAAATATTGCCTTAATATTTTATTGTGATTAGTTATTTTGATTAATATGATTAATAAAAGTAATTAAAAAACAGCTTTTCTATAACGATTGAGTAGGACAGTTAATAGAATCTATTATGATAAATTTGTTATATCAACTAGGAGCTAAGGATTTAAATATATTTTTTTAGATCTAAGGAAAATGGATGCTGGGTAAAATAAATGCATAAGCTTTCAATCTTACATAAATTTAAATCAATTCAAATTTTTATAAATACTTAATTAATTACAACATGAAAAAGTTAAATGTTTTTTTTGCAATAATGTTTTTTGCTCTGATCTTTACAAATAGTGCTGCTGCACAGGAGAAAAGTTCTTTTCTAGGAAAATGGGATGTAAACGTGGTTGGGACACCAGGAGGTGATAGTAAAATGATTATAAACCTTGTTGAAAAAGAAGGGAAATTAGCTGGAGCAGCAATAAATCCAGCAGATAATAAAGAGCTTTTTGCTTTTACAAAAGTAGAAGAAGAAGTAAACAAAGTTACTGTTTACTTTACTTCCCAAGGCTATGATGTTTATATGTATCTAGAAAAAAAGGATGCAGACAACTTAGAAGGCAGTATGATGGATATGTTTGATGCAACAGCTACACGAATTAAGTCATAACTGATTTTGAATAAGGTAGCCTTTGCTGCCTTATTTTTTTAGCAATTTTAAGATGCTAAAAAGGATAAATTAAAGATAGGTTAGGGATTTAGAATACCTAAAAAGAAGATTATGATAAGATATAAATATAAGAATCTAGTTGCAATATTTGCTTTTTCTCTAGTAACAGTAAACGCACAATCTCAAGATATAAAAATTAATGAAATTTTAAGCAAAATGAGCCTTGAAGAAAAGGCTAAGTTTGTTGTAGGTACAGGTATGAAAGCGAATAATGCTTCTGTAAATGGTGCTGTTGGAGCAACGATGGGGAAGGTAAATGGAGCTGCAGGAACAACTTTTCCTATTGATAGATTAGAGCTTCCTCCAATAATTACAGCTGATGGGCCAGCAGGTTTACGAATCGATCCTTTAAGGAAAGAGGATACAAAGACCTATTACTGTACGGCATTTCCTGTTGGGACTCTTTTAGCCTCTTCTTGGGATGTGAATTTAGTTGAGAAAGTAGGACGGGCAATGGGAAGTGAAGTAAAGGCCTATGGTGTAGATATATTATTGGCTCCGGGGATGAATATACAACGGAATCCATTAGGAGGTAGAAATTTTGAGTATTATTCAGAAGACCCTGTTGTGAGCGGATTTATGGGGGCTGCGATGGTAAATGGTTTGCAATCAAATGGAATAGGAACTAGTGTCAAACATTTTGCTGTCAACAATCAGGAAACTAACAGAACATCTGTAAATAGCATAGTGAGTGAAAGGGCTTTGAGAGAAATCTATTTGAAGGGTTTTGAAATTGCTTTGCAAAATTCAAAACCATGGACAGTGATGTCATCCTACAATAAGATCAATGGGGAATATGCATCTGAAAGTCGTGATTTACTAACAGGTATTTTGAGAGAAGAATGGGGATATAAAGGGTTTGTTATGACGGATTGGTTTGGAGGAAAAAACACTATCAGTCAGGTAAAAGCCGGCAATGATTTGCTTATGCCAGGTACTCCTAACAAAACAAAAGATATTATCAAAGCTATAGAGGATAAAACGCTGGATATTAAAGACCTTGATATTAATGTTGAGAGAATACTAAATATTACGGTTAAAACACCTTCTTATAATAAGTTAATAAACAACAATAATCCTGATCTAAAAGGCAACGCACAAATTTCCAGAGATGCTGCTGCACAAGGAATGGTGCTTTTAAAAAACAACAATGCTCTTCCAATTAAAAAGGAAACTAAAATAGCCTTATTAGGTAATAACTCCTATGATATTATTAGTGGAGGAACTGGAAGTGGAGAAGTAAATAAAGCGTACGTAATTAATTTAGATGAAGGACTTGTAAATGAGGGTTTTAAATTAGATAAAATATTTAGCAATAAATGGCGTACCTATCTTAAAGAGATAAAAGCCTTGATGCCAGTTCGAACCAATTTACTGGAAACTCCAAAGCCTTTGGATCAGATGCAGTTAACAGAGGAAGAGCTTGACCAATTGGCTAAAATGAATGATATTGCCATACTAACAGTTGGCAGAAATGGAGGAGAAGGGCATGATCGAAAAATTGATTATGATTTTAATCTTACTGCCGAAGAGAAATTGGCATTGAATAAAATAGCAGAGGCTTTCCATAAACAGAATAAAAAGGTAGTCGTTGTGTTAAATATTGACGGTGTGGTCGAAGTTGCTAGTTGGAGAGATACCGTTGATGCCATTTTATTGGCTTGGCAGCCAGGATTAGAAGGAGGTAATGCCATTGCCGATGTGCTGTCTGGAAAGGTAAATCCTTCCGGAAAACTTGCCATTACTTTTCCTGTCAATTATATTGATGTGCCTTCTGCCAAAACTTTTCCAGGTTTTTCAGAAGAGAAATCTAAAACAGCCTATTATAATGAAGGGATCTATGTAGGTTACCGTTATTATGATACTTTTAATGTAACTCCAGCTTATGAATTTGGTTACGGAATGTCTTATACGAGTTTTAATTATGATAAAATTAAACTAAGCGACAAACAGTTTAAAAATAAATTAAAAATGTCCGTTGACGTTACTAATAAAGGTAATAAGGCAGGAAAAGAAGTTGTTCAATTGTATATTTCTGCTCCCAAAAAAAATCTTAAAAAACCACTAAAAGAGCTAAAAGGTTTTGCTAAAACGAAACTATTGCAGCCCGGAGAAAAGCAAACACTAAACTTCACTATTACAGCAATAGATTTGGCTTCATATTATACAGACAAATCGTCTTGGATTGCTGATGGAGGAACTTATACAATACATATAGGTGCTTCATCAAAAGATATAAAAGAGACAGCTTCCTTTGCAATAGCCAAGGATATTGAGGTGAAAAAACTAAGTCATAAATTACCTTTAAAAGAAGAATTGAAGGAACTTGAGTAAAGCTTATAGTGAGTAAATAAAAAGCTATAATATATCTAAAACGATAAGTAAAATGAAATATATTCACCCTATAAACTGTGCTTTAAAGAAAATAGTACTTGTTACCATGATTCTTTTTTTAGGAATTACGACGATTTCGGCTCAATCTAAAAAAAACAGTAGCAGTAAATGGCTGCCTTATTTTGACTTTAATCTTGTTGAATTTTATAAGCCACTTCAAGAGTATGGCCCTTTTGCCCGCTGGTGGTGGCCAGGTAATGATGTTACAAAAGAAGAATTGCAAAGGGAAATTAATCTATTTGCTGATAATGGCTTTGCTGGAGTTGAAGTTCAGCCTTTGGTTATTGGTATACCAATGAATTCAAAAGTGCGGGCAAGGGTACAAAGTTGGGATACACCGGAATATTATGAAAATTTGAAAACGGTTATGGAAGTAGCTCGTAAGCGAAACATGACAGTAGATATAACAAATGGAAGTGGATGGCCTCCAGGCGGTTCTTTTTTAAATGCTGAAGATGGATTCCTTTCGTTAGAATTTAGCGAAGTAAAAGTTGATGGTGGAAAAAAAATGTCTGTTTCACTTCCTGCTGTTGAAAATAAATCAAGTGTTCAAGCAAGGTTACAAGCTGTTGTTGTCGCTAAAATATTAACTTCGTCAGGAGGTGAAAAAAATCAAGTTCGATTGGATCCTAATTCAGCACAAGTGGTCACTTCGTTTGTAATGAATAATACATTGAGTTGGACTTTTCCTACAGGACAATGGAAAGTGATTTGTTTTTGGAGTATTCCAAGTGGTGAACAAACTAACATTGCTGCTTCGCCTGATCAAGGACCGGTCTTAGATCATTTTTCGACACAAAAAGTTATTAAATCATATGAACATTTATTTGGCGAACGTACAGGTTTGCAACCTTATTTTGGTAATCCTATGCGAGCTGTTTTTAATGATAGTTATGAGTTCAAAGCTAATAGACATTATTCCTTAGATTTTATTTCTTTTTTCAAAAAGAATAGAGGTTATGATATTAGCCCTTGGTTGCCTGCCAATATGCAAAAAGGATATAATTTTGTTTTGTACTTAAGACCTGATGCAAAACCTGACTTTTATTTTTCAGACGAAGATTGGCGTTTAAGATATGATTATGACTTAACTCTAAGTGAATTGCTAGGGGAGCATTTCTTTAAAACCAGTAAAAACTGGATGGAGAAACAGGGTCTGATGCATCGCACCCAAGCCTATGGTTTAAATATGGACATGATTGCAATGGCAGGATCAGCTTCCATTCCTGAAACAGAAAGTATGCTGGGAGCAGAAGCCAATCTAAAGGTAATGACTTCGGGTAGTTTATTATACAACCGTCCTTTAATGACTGCCGAATCAACAGTGGCAATCAATCAGGCTTACACCACTACTCCACAAAAAGTACGTTTGGCTATTGATAAATTATTCGCTGTAGGAGTTAATCAGGTAATTTATCATGGTGTACCTTATCGTTATACGCCCGATAAATTAGGACCAGAAGGTTGGTATCCATTTTCTACACCATTTCTTCCCATGATTAATTTTTCATCTAATTTAGGTGAAGGAAATATTTTCTGGAAATATCAAAAAGATATTAATGAATATGTCAGTAGAATTCAATATGTTTTGCGATCCGGTAAAGCGCATGCGGATGTGTTGATTTACTATCCTTTTATGAATGTTGAAGGAATGCCTGAAAATCCTGAGGAGATTTTTACCAAAGGCTATATTGAGGATAAGAATGCTGTTTCAAAAGAAGCTTTAAATACGGAGAAATTAGATCCTGAAAAAGTAGCTTGGGCTGCTAAAGCTTATCCTTTGATTAATGAACTAGAAGCTAAAGGGATTTCTTGGATATTTGTAAATGATGCTTCTATTCAAGTGGCAAAATTAGACAAAGACCAACAAATTAATATCCGAGGCAATCATTTTCAGACATTGATGCTTATTAATACTCCTGTAATTCAGTTGAAGACGGCCCAACAGATAAAACTACTAGCAAACAAAGGCATGTATTTATTGGCTACTGGTGTATTACCGACTAAACAGCCTTCTTTTTTAAACTGGAATGAGAATGATCAAAAAACAGCTCAAAGTATAAAGGCTGCTTTAAAATCAAAAAACAGTATTTATATTCAAAATGAAAAAGAGCTAGATAAAGGTTTACAGCACTTTAATCAATCTGTGAGGTTTAATGATTCGTACCATTTTACGAGACAGGTTCAAAGAGAAATGACTGATGGCAGCCGTGTACATTTTATTTGGAATAAAAGTAATCAATGGCAAACAATGGTTTTGACATTAGCTAAGAAGTTCAAGTCAAGTTTTTGGATGAATGCTGAAACGGGGGCAGTTATAAAAAATGAAGGTTCTACAATTCAGTATAGAATTGCTCCTTATAGCTCAGTTATTTTATTTGCATCAACTACAACTAAAGAAGATAAAAACCAATTATCAACTTTGCCAATATTAGCAGATAATGGAAAAGAAATTCTAAGTATTGATCAATGGGATGTTAAAGCTGACAATATAGAAATCAAAGAAACATCACTTTTTGATTGGAAAACCAATGAAAAATTGAAGTACTCTTCAGCAGAGGGAATTTACAACTCTAAATTTCAATGGCAACCCGATAATTCTTCTAAACGTTATTTTCTAGATTTAGGTTCCGTTTGCTATACAGCTGAAGTATTTATTAACGGAAAATATGTTGGTAATAGAATTTTTGCACCCTATATATTTGATGTTACTTCCTTTCTTAAGTCAGGGACAAACCTGATAGAAGTACACATAACTCCTGGTCAGTTAAATGGATTTATTAGTAATGCAAAAAATGGAGATAAGAGATATGTTCAGTTTAAAGGGAAAGAAAATGAAATAATGTCGGCTGGTTTGATAGGTCCCGTTGTGATTAGATCAAATAAATAATTATTAATCAAGAGATAGACCTTAGCAATTAAAATTAGTATTTGTAAAAATTGAAAACACAATGAAAAAAACAGTTTTTCTTACTGGAGCGTCAGGAAATATGGGGCAAGAAACACTCAAACAACTTTTGAGCAGGAGTGAAAGATTCTATATAGTAGCTTTGGTATTACCAACAGAAAAAGATAAAAAAATAATGTCTTCCTATCAAGGCAATGATAATTTGAAGATAATTTGGGGAGATTTAACTAGTTATGATGATGTTTTTGCCTGCGTTATGGGTGCTGACTATGTACTTCATATAGGAGGAATGGTATCGCCAATGGCTGATTATTATCCAGAACTTACTACTAAAGTAAATGTGGGAGGAGCAAAAAACATAATAAAAGCTATACAATCACAACCTAATCGAGATGAAATAAAGTTGGTTTATATTGGTACCGTTGCCCAAACGGGTGACCGTAATCCACCAATACACTGGGGAAGAACAGGTGATCCGATAAAAATAAGTAAATATGATAATTATGCCATTACAAAAACTATTGCAGAGCGAGAGGTTATTGAATCCGGACTAAAATATTGGGTTTCACTGCGGCAGACAGGAATTTTGTATCCAAACATAGCTGATGCACTTGATCCAATTATGTATCATTTACCTGTTCAAGGCGTGTTTGAGTGGGTTACTGTAAAAGATTCAGGCAGAATAATGGCTAATGCCTGCGAAGATAATCTCCCCGAAGAATTTTGGAGAAGAATCTACAACATTGGTGGTGGTGAAAAATATCGAACTTTCAATTATGACTTTTTAATACAAAGTGGTAAAGCATCAGGAATAGCTGATATGACAAAAATGTTTGAGCTTAATTGGTTTGCGACACAAAATTTTCATGGACAATGGTATGAAGATTCAGATGAACTAGAGAAATATTTAAAATTTAGAACCGGTAGTATACAAGATCATCTGGAAGCAGTTAGAAATCAAGGAAAAGTAAAACGATTCTTTACAAAACTCATTCCTAGCTCATTTTTAAAAAAATACGTAATGAAACCAGTTGCTTATAAAAAAAAATATGGCACGATGGACTGGATCAAAAATAATAATACGGAAAAAATTGATGCTTATTTTGGGTCAAAAAAGCAATGGTCAGAAATACCAACTTGGGAAAAACACCAAGCAGTTGAGCCATCAAAAAATCCTATCCGTCTTTCGCATGGATATGATGAAAGCAAACCAAAATCAGAACTTGATATTCAAGATATAAATCAGGCAGCAGCTTTTAGAGGGGGTAAGAGTCTTTCAACTGAAATGAAAACTGGAGATTTAATTACTAAACTAAAATGGGAATGTGTCTTTAAACATACCTTTGAAGCAAGTCCAATGGTGGTATTGTTAGGCGGTCATTGGTGTCCTGAATGTATAGCCAGTGTCGATAATTATGAAGAAGAAGCAAGATATAACCCTTTCTTCAATCAAGTTTGGAGTCCAATACAAAAGTAGGAAAGTGTTTTATATAACAACTAGTAGTAAACAAATTACACAGACAATGAAAAAATATTTTTCAATCACCTTAATTATTACAGTATTGTGCTGTTTTACATTTAATCAAATAAATAGCCAATCTAAGCCAAATACAAAAGTGTCAAGCACTGCAGAATGGTTTCCGTATTTTAATTTTGATGGAACAAACTTTCAAAAGGCTCCTCGTGAATTTGGGCCTTTCACCCGTTGGTGGCTTCCAGGAAATGATATTACAAGTGAAGAATTACAAAGAGAAATTAAAATTTTTGCAGAAAAAGGTTTTGCTGGGGTTGAAGTACAACCTTTAACTATGGGGCTAAATCCCAAAGCACCTCAAGAACAAATTGATCGAGTGTACAGTTGGGACACCCCTTCTTTTTACGAACATCTTAGAGTCATTATGCAACAGGCGCAAATTTCGAAAGTTATTGTCGATATGAATGGAGGAAGTGGATGGCCGCTAGGAGGGTCATTTGTTGACCCTAAAGAGAGCATGAGAACCTTGGCTGTGGCCGATTCAGTCTTGGTATCTGGTAGTTTGTATAATGGATTAATACCGATGATGAAATTTCCTAAATCAAAATCAGGAGGTAATTCAGGAAGATCTAATATAGTAAAATCAGAATGGGGTGTTATAAAAAGTGTAATAGCGGCAAAAGTGCTGAAATCAGATGAAAAGCAAGCTGTACTAGATCAAAAATCAGTAGTTAATTTAACCGATAAAGTAATCAGTAATCGTTTAAATTGGCAAGTTCCCGTTGATGGTAACTGGCATTTAATTGTAAGTTGGAGTATTCCTTCGGCTGAAGAACCTTCTAATATAGCTTCAAAAGGTAGCAATTATGTAATAGACCATTTAGATCCTGCAATCGTAAATAAAAGCTATGATTATTTGTTGGGTTCCCGTACAGGTTTAACGGTTTATTATGCGAAACCGCTTCGTGCTGTTTTTAATGACAGTTATGAGTTTCATATCGATCGAATTATTTCCCCTGATTTTATTGAAGTTTTCAAAAAACAAAATGGCTATGATATTACACCTTATCTATCTTCTATAGTTCAAAAAGGCTATGATCATCCTACTTTTTTAGCAGCAATGTATTCAAGTGCAAAACCACCTTATGTGTTCGATGGTGATAATCAATGGCGATTGATGTATGATTATGACCAAACAGTCGCAGAGGTTTTTAAAAATAATTTTATAAAAACCTCCAACAATTGGATGCAGCAACACGGTCTTTTGCATCGTACACAGGCCTATGGTTTTCCAACAGATTTGATAGGTATGGCGGCGGCGGCAGACATTCCAGAAGCTGAGCAATTATTCGCTGAAGGGTCAGAAGGTTTTTTGAAATTAGTTACATCAGGAGCACATCTTAACAATAAACCAGTTATCTCGCAAGAGTCTTTCGTATCAGTGTTAAGAGCCGAAATGACAACACCACAAAAAATTAAAATTTGGGCTGACAAATCATTTGCTTGCGGAATCAATCAATTGATTTATCATGGATCCCCATACAAATATAATAATGGTGAGTTTGGAAAAGAAGGCTGGAACACTTGGTCGAGTCCATTTGTCCCTTTTATCAATTTTTCTACAGGTATGAATGAATCAGATCCGTTTTGGAAAGATTTAAAGAAAGTAAATCAGTATTTGGCTCGATGCCAATATGCTTTACGCGCGGGTAAACCACAAACTGATGTGCTAATATATATGCCATTTAATAATTTTTCGGAAGACCAAATTGGATTGAATCCAGAAGAGACGATGTTTAGAGGTTATTTCGAAGGAGTGGAGCCAGATATACAAGGATTTGGTGTTGTAAAACCTTCAGAAACAGTAGTTAATACTTGGTATAATAAACTATGGAAAACAGTCAATGAGCTAGAAGCAAAAGGCATTACATGGGAATTTGTGAATGATGAATATTTGCAAAAGGCGAACTTGTTGAATGGTAGTATCAATATTCAAGGAAATCAATATCAAACCTTGATTTTGGCTAATTTGCCTTACGTTAATCTAAAAACAGCAGAACTGATCCATAATTTGAATAAAACCGGTATGAATATTTGGGCTGTAGGTGACTATCCAAAAATGCAACCTTCTTATCTTGATTTTAAAAAAAATGATGAAGTAACAGCTGAATTAATGAGTGAAATTTGGAATGAAAAATACACTGTGAAAATAGTTTCAGAATTGCCCGTTGAATCAATCAATCAAAAAATACGATTTTCAAAAGAGGTTCATTTTTCAAGACAAATAAATCGTCAGATGGCTGATGGAAGTATTGTTAAATTTATTTCTAACAAAACGAACCAATGGCAAACTATTGATTTAGCGGTTGATGAAAAATTAGCCAATTGTTATTGGTTCAATGCCGAAGATGGTTCGGTAAGTCTTGCCAAGGGACAAAAAATAAACTATCGTCTTTCTCCTTATGGATCTGTAATTTTATATGCTTCGGCGAAGAAAATAAATGTAAAATCGATTGTTTCAAATCCTGTTGATGATTTTGCAAAAGATGTGGTTTCTGTCAGTAATTGGAATATGAAAATTGGAGAAAATTCATTTGAAAATGCACCTCTTTTTGACTGGAAAGACAACGAGAAAACGAAATTTAATTCAGAAGACGGAATTTACACTGCAAGCTTTTCTTTAGATAAAATTCAGGAGGGTAAGACTTATTTAGTCGATTTAGGTAAAGTGTTTTATGTAGCAAGGCTTAAAATTAATGGTGCTGATGTTGGGACAAGACTTTTCTCACCTTATAGTTTTAATATTACAAAGCTATTAAAACAAGGACTAAATACTATTGAAGTACTAGTAACGACTACTCGCAGAAATAGTTTTGCAGGTGAAGCTGAAAAAAAGAATTCTAAATATAAACAGTTTAAAGGAAAAGAAAAGCTGTTGGTTCCTTCTGGTCTAGTTGGTCCAGTTGTTGTGAAAGTAAAATAATTTAAAAGTCCACAATTATGGCAAGTCTATTTAAATCTCAGTAGGATTATTTGATAAGAATGATTTTAGATCTATTATTGTTACTCTTTTTCTACTTCTGACGAGAATCAGTATAACAATGGCATAAGCAACAAAAAAAGTTACATGATTACCCCTGTAATGGTAAGCCATTTTAAACTGCATAAGATTTTATAAATCTTATGCAGTTTTTTATATGAATACTATAATGATATAGACTAAATAGCAAGATTAAATCTGTAATAGTGATGAATACTGCTTTTGTTTTAAATTTTTATGATTATAATTTAGTTTATGAGCTTGATGATTATTTCTATTTTTCCAGAGAATCTTTAACTTACATATATTTATGATTATTTAAAATAATTAATTTAATTAATAAAAAGAATTGAAATTATTATTTCTATAACGATTGCGTAGGACAGTTACTAAATGGTCTATTGCTAATTTTGGATTATACAAAGCATAAAAAAATGTTATGTGTAAAAAAAACCAAAAATAAAAATATACTAACTAAAAAAAATCCAGAAATGAAAAAATTATTACAGCAACATCGATTTGGCCTATTCCTGATTAAGGGATTGGTGTTGTATTTGGGATTCTGTACTCAAGCGACGGCGCAACAAATGATTCAGGGAAAAGTTACAGATGAAAATAACCAATCACTATTTGGTGTAAGCGTAGCTATCAAAGGCACAAATAAAGGTACCAATACAGATGCAGAGGGTAAGTATTCTATTGATGCTAAAAATAATGCTACTTTAGTATTTAGTTATATAGGTTTTAAATCCAAGCAAGTGGTAATCTCTAATCAAACAACTGTTGATGTCGTTTTGCAAGAAGATTCACAAGCTTTAGATGAAGTGGTGGTTACAGGAGTTTTTGATAAGCGTACTAAAATGCAGTCTTCGGTTTCAATTTCTACTCTTAATGCTAAGCAAATAGACAGAGTTGCAATAACTAGTGCAGCTGATTTATTGAAAAATATACCAGGTGTATATGTTAATTCTTCTTTAGGCGAAATTCGAAATACTGTCTATTCTCGTGGTGTATCATCTGGTTCCAATGATGGAGCATCAGGATATTATTATGTTTCTATGCAAGAAGATGGATTGCCTGTAACGAATGCAACATTTGTAAATTATGGTCCCGATTATTTTCTTCGCACCGATGCAACATTAGGTAGATTAGAAGCTGTAAGAGGTGGAACTGCATCTATTTTGGGGAATAATGCACCAGGAGGAATTTTTAATTATGTGTCCAAAACTGGAGGAGATAGTTTTTCTGGTGAAGTTAGAGCTAGAAATGGT
>NZ_DASTTN010000381.1:0-3924 GCF_035760125.1 Flavobacterium sp. | reverse complement strand
CAAACGGGTAAAATACCTGCAGGATGTTTCAGTATCCAGGCCAATAAAATAATATCATTGGAGACATCATATTTGGATGCTAATTCATTTGCAACTTTTTGGATGCGTTGTGATTGTTCGTCATCTTTTCTAAAAACGGTTCCAAGGGGTGACCAGCACATAGGAGTGATTCGGTTGGTTTGCATATGATCCAAACTTCCGTCAATCATTGGTTCCAAATGGGTAACAGAAAACTCAATTTGGTTGTAGTTTATTTTGGTTTTTGTCTCAATCAAATTGCTTTGACTTGGTGTAAAATTAGAAACGCCAAAATCCAAAATCTTTCCTTCAATTTTTAACTTTTCAACAGCTTCGGCAATTTCATCTACATGCATCAATGGACTTGGTCGATGCAATAGCAAAAGATCCAAATAATCAGTTTTTAAATGCTGCAAAGACTGTTCTGCAGAGGCTATAATGTATTCTTTGGAATACTCATAATGTTTGATAGTATTGTTTCTTTTTTCAGACATCATTTGTATGCCACATTTAGAAATCAATTGGATGTCTTTGCGGTCAATTTGGCTTTCGCTAAAAGCTTTTCCAAAGCCTTCTTCTGTCGTATAGCCTCCATAAATATCGGCATGATCAAAGGTGGAAATACCGCTTTCGAGACATGAATTCATTAGTTCTATCATTTGTGATGTAGAGCAGTTTTTGCCCCAAACACCCCAAGTCATTGTGCCTGCTATTATCTTTGAAAAAGGAATTTTGCTCATGGTTTTATTTTGTTATTCCCCCAGCTGATTTTGGGGGTAAATCTTTGAATTTGATGTTTATTTTTTTTAGTTCTTAAAAATAGGTAAATACTATCATAATTCGTCCTTAAAATTAGGGGATTGGTAGAAGTTTTAACCATTTTTTAACATCTTACTTCTAAAAAAAAATTCAATTTGCACCATCAAATAAAAGAGATAAAAATTTAAGGGAATAAATATATAAAAATGGAAGAAAATACAACGACTTTAGACATTAGAGCAATCAATGAAAAAATCGAAAGAGAGAGCGCTTTTATAGACCTTCTCACTATGGAAATGAACAAAGTTATTGTGGGACAAAAACATATGGTCGAAAGATTGTTAATTGGACTTTTGGGCCAGGGACATATTTTGTTGGAAGGAGTTCCGGGATTGGCAAAAACATTAGCCATTAATACTCTTTCACAAGCCATTCACGGTTCTTTTAGCAGAATCCAGTTTACTCCCGATTTATTGCCAGCCGATGTTATTGGAACCATGATTTATAATATTAAGCAAAATGAATTCTCTATCAAAAAAGGGCCAATTTTTGCTAATTTCGTTCTTGCCGATGAGATTAACCGTGCTCCTGCCAAAGTGCAATCTGCATTATTGGAAGCGATGCAGGAAAAACAAGTAACCATTGGTGATACCACTTTCAAATTAGACCGACCATTTTTAGTTTTGGCAACTCAAAACCCTATTGAGCAAGAAGGAACTTACCAATTGCCCGAAGCACAAGTCGATCGTTTTATGTTGAAAACAGTTATCGATTATCCAAAAATGGAAGACGAGCGTTTGGTTATTCGTCAAAACCTCAAAGGAAGTTATGACAAAGTAAACCAGGTAGTTTCTGTGGAGCAAATTTTGCGTGCACAAGAAGCGGTTCGTGAGGTTTATATGGATGAAAAAATCGAGAAATACATACTGGATATTATTTTTGCTACTCGCTACCCAGAGAAATATAAATTGGCTGATTTGAAACCTTTAATCAGTTTTGGAGCATCACCACGTGGAAGTATCAATCTTGCTACTGCCGCCAAATGTTATGCTTTTATCAAACGTCGTGGATATGTAATTCCTGAAGATGTTCGTGCCGTAGTTCATGATATTTTACGTCATAGAATCGGAGTTACCTATGAAGCCGAAGCCGAAAACATTACATCGGTTGACATTATCAATAAAATCATAAACGAAATCGAAGTACCTTAAAAGTTGATGGTTGATAGTTTTTGGTTAATGGTTTGAAACCAACAACCAACAACCAAATAGCCGTAAACCAAAATAAAAATGGATACAAAAGAGCTTTTAAAAAAAGTACGTAAAATAGAAATCAAAACCCGAAGATTGAGCGATCATATCTTCTCGGGAGAATATCACACATCGTTCAAAGGGCGTGGGATGACTTTCAGTGAGGTACGTCAATATCAATTTGGAGACGATATACGTGCCATCGATTGGAATGTGACTGCTCGATACAACGAAGCACACGTCAAGGTTTTTGAGGAAGAAAGAGAATTGACCATGATGTTAATGGTCGATATTTCAGGTTCTGAAAGTTTTGGTTCCAAGAATCAGTTTAAGAGAGAAATTGTTACCGAAATTGCTGCAACTATGGCATTTTCGGCTACTCAAAATAATGATAAAATAGGATTGATTTTGTTTTCGGACCAAATCGAATTATATATTCCACCCAAGAAAGGGCGTTCACACGTGTTGCGTATCATTCGTGAATTGATAGAATTTGAACCTAAAAGTTACAAAACAGATATTGCACAAGCCTTGAAGTTTCTATCGGGAACTCAAAAAAAGAAAGCCATTGTATTCGTCATTTCCGATTTTATGTCAGGCGACTATGAGCAAACCTTAAAAATTGCTTCAAAGAAACACGATATCACAGGTATTCGCGTGTACGACATTCGAGAAGAAAAAATGCCAAACTTAGGAATGGTATCGATGATTGATGCAGAGACTGGCGAAACGCGATTGATTAATACAGGTTCAAAATCGGTGCGAATGAATTATGAGAAATACTTTCATGATAATGTGAATTATTTTAAAGAAACTTTCAGCAAATCGGGTTCGGGTGTAGTAAACACGAGAGTGGATGAAAGTTATGTCACCAAATTATTAGGCTATTTTAAATCACGATAAGACGAAACCTAGCCCCATCAGTTCTGGAATATCCATTGGAATTGATAAGGTTAATTAGAAAAAAAATGAAAATTAAACTTTACCTACTATTACTGCTGATTTCGACTTCTATTTTTGCACAGCAAAAAGTAGTTACCAGCATCGATACCACAAAAAATAAAATTGGAGCTGAGTTTAAATTGACTTTAAAAACTTCGGTAGATACTTTGTCTAAAGTTGTTTTTCCAAAACTAAAAAACATTGGAGCGCTGGAGGTAATTCAGTCCTACCCAATTGACACCATCAAAAAAGACGACCGATACGAATTAATAAAAAAGTACGGTTTGACTCAATTTGATTCGGGGAAATATACTATTCCAAGTATAAAGATTCTGATAAATAATAAAGAGTTTTTGACGGACTCCATAAAAGTTGAGGTTGCCAATGTTCAGGTCGATACGTTAAGACAAAAAATGTATGACATCAAAGATATTGTTAAAGCCGAAGATTCATTGGGAGATTGGTGGAAGTATCTTTTGGGTGTTTTATTGATTTTAGGAATTGGAGCTTTCGTTTATTGGTACACAAAAATTCGCCAAAAGAAAAAGATTGAAGAAGAAGTTTATAAAACGCCTATAGAAAAAGCGACAAGTTTACTTAATACTTTAGAGAAAAAAGAACTTTGGCAACATGGCGAGGTAAAAGCATACTATAGTGAATTGACAGATATTGCCCGAAATTACATAGAGGAAGCGATTGAAATTCCGGCAATGGAGAGCACAACTTCAGAATTGATTGAGGGACTTAAAACAGCGTCATTGAAGAAAAAAATGAAGCTTTCCCAAGAAACGATAGAGAATTTATTTACCGTTTTGAAACAAGCCGATTTAGTGAAATTTGCCAAATCAAAACCGTTGGAATTTGAAATTACGGAAGACAGAAATAGAATTCAGAAAGCAATTTTAACACTTGATGAAGCTATTCCAGTTGAAGTGCCAATCGAGGAAGACACTAT
>NZ_DASTTN010000380.1:0-17160 GCF_035760125.1 Flavobacterium sp. | reverse complement strand
ACGTGTATGCATTTTATCTTTTTATGAGGATTATCAAGATGATCCGCCAATAGATTAACATTGGTCAAGTCTTTTTTATAAGCCGAAGCCCCTTGCAATTGATACATTGGAAGTTGATTAAACATCCAGTTTGTGGTTTCTTGATAGTTCATTATTTTTTGATAAAATAGTTGTAGATTGAAATAATTTTCGCTTTTTTTAGTTTAATATTACAGTGAAATTATTTCAGAAACTAAGGAATAATAAAAGAAATAGAATTGGCGAAGTTAATTTGTTCTTTTACAAGGCATAAATTATTTCAATAGCTGGGCTATTCAAAAAATTTATAACGAAGAAAAAGGGCAAAGGAACGAGACAAAATATGTCTTTTATTGTTTTTTAGTTTCTTACTGCAAAATTGAAATAATTTTTAGAATTAATGATTATAAACCCAGAATAATATATGTTTAGTTTCATACAATTACAAGCTGATACTCTTGCAAATGCTGCGTCCAATGTTGTTATCGAAAAAATAGCACCCAATACCGAAATCTCCGTTTTAGGTTTTATTCTAAAAGGAGGATTTTTTTTAATCCCTATTGCAATCTTATTGTTTTACACTTTTTATGTGATTATAGAACGTTATTTGTACATCAATAAAAAGGCGAAAGTCGATCCGCTTTTGATGCGTGATGTTAAAGATCACTTGACATCAGGAAATTTCGATTTGGCTCGTTCCATAACCGAGAGAACCAATACCGCATCAGGAAACGTCATCAAAGAAGGCATTACGTTGATAGGACGTCCAATTGCTGAAATAGAATCGAATATGGACCGTGCTGCCGATATCGAAATTGCCGAAATGGAACAACATTTAGGGCAATTGGGACTTATCGCAGGTATTGCTCCAACGCTAGGGTTTATCGGAACGATTTCTGGGGTAATCAAGATTTTTTACAGCATCTCGGTAACGGAAAATATCAGTATCGGTAATATTTCGGGAGGGTTGTATGAAAAAATGATCAGCAGTGGATCAGGATTAATCGTAGGTATTATTGCCTACAGCGCTTACCACTTGCTGAACGGAAAGATTGACAACTATGCCTTGAAAGTGCAAAAACAAATATTGGAATTCGTAAATATCATCCAAAAAGCATAAATCATGTCTATCAAAAGAAAAAGAAGATTTCACGCCGAAGTCGCCACTTCGTCCTTGAGTGACATCATGTTTTTTTTGTTGCTGTTTTTCTTGATCATCTCTACTTTGGCCAATCCAAATGTCATCAAAATGACATTACCAAAGTCAAAAACCAATGAAAAAACCAACAAGCAATACATCAGTTTATCGGTTACCGAAGACAAGAAATTCTTTATCGACAAGCAACCCGTTGCTTTCGAAGAACTAGAAACCACTTTAATGTCCAAAATGAATACTCAAAAAGACCAAACGGTTATTGTTCGAATTCCGTTCAATTTGCAGGTGCAGGATTTGGTCGATGTATTACAAATAGGGGTGAAGAATAACTTAAAATTTGTCATCGCCACGAGTCCGAAGTAAAATTTTAAATTTCGTTTGGGCGTGACCACAATAAAGAAATGGGCTACTTTAGATTATCTAGAGTCGCCCATTTTTTTATTGTGGTCGGGCTATACGCGCTACTTTGGTAGCTTGCTTCTATCCCTCACGCGACATTCCTGAAAAATGAGATATTTTGTGTTGTTAATTGAATTTTTTTGATAATGATTGCGGAATCTCCACAAGTAACTTAACAATTTTGGTTTTGATAAAAGAGGAGTTTTTAATAAAATGTCTTCTGAAAAACTAAACATGTAAACTAGCCCCGATTGCTTCGCCAGTTCGCTTCGCTCGTGTGAAGTGGAATATAACGGATAGCGGGACAACTGTTGATGGAATAGACAAAAGCCCTGCTCCTAATTCAAATTGAAATTGTAAACAATCTTGCCCACTTGTTTTTCGGGAGCATCAGAGCTGGCATCCCATTTGGTGTTCATGGCTGCAATTCGGGCTTGATCCAATAAGCATTTTGCAGTGTTGGTCGTGCCTTTTATACCCGCAACGGCGTTGATGGTGCTTCCGTTTCGATCCACAGAAACTTCGACAACTACTTTACCGGATTCGTTGCAAGTGTATTTTGGAGCGGGTTTGGAGAGCGCTTTTCTATTGCCTAGCGAATAACCGGAACCGCCACCATTGCCACCACCAGATCCACCGCCACTACCAGGGCCATAACCGCTGCCATTGCCAATGCCGTTTCCTGTCCCATTTCCACCGCCGGTACCACCACCAGAACCGCCTGTGCCGTAATAGCCGGTCGCGGCCAAACTTCCATTGGATTTTCCTTTGTTGCCGGCAGTTTTGTCATCGCCGTCACCTCCTTTGTTGGAGCCTTTTAGAATGCTGGCCAAGGCATCATTGGTAGAATTTGAAACTTTTGGTTTAACAACTTCTGGCTTGATCTCGGGTTTGACAACCACTTCCGTTTTTTTAGGTTTCTCTTTTTGCGGAATAACTACACTTTCTTCGGTGGCATTTTCTTGAGATAAAATGGCTTCGTCAGGAGTGCTTTTGGCAGGAACTTGTTTGGCTTGATTTTGCACATTCAAAACCTCGCTTTTTGTGTTTTTTCCAGATCCTAAATCACTGTCACCAAAGTTTAAGGTAACACCTCCGCCTCCGCCACCAGCAAGTGCTACATTGTTTTCAGGATTATATGGTGGCCAAAAACGAATGAAAAATAACAGCAACAATAAGGATGCGTAAATGAGTATGGATAGGACTAATGATTTCTTTTGATCGTTGGAAAGTGTAGAACTCATTGTGGAAATTGAATTAAAAAAGTGTACTTATAAAAACGTTGAAAAGTACTAAAAATTGTCAAGAATAAAAAACTGCAAGAGTGTTAAACCCAGAATAGGCAATAAAAAACACGGATCAAACAGTTTTAAAGCCGTTCAATCGGTGTTGGAGATTTTGAGTAAATTGTATTTTGTTATGTCAATTGCTTTAAGGCAATCTCAAATGCCGTAGCACTAATGTTTGTTTTAGAGTTGTTTAAGTCATAAGCTTTAGCAATGGCTTTTTTGATCGTTTCGGAAGTGTCGTTAAAAATGGCTTCGTCAGTCATTTGTACTTTCTTTTCCATGAAATAAGCAAAAACTCTGGCCATTCCGCAATTCGAAATAAAATCAGGAATCAAACTTACTTTACGATCAACTTCTTCCATGATAGAACCGAAGAAAATTTCTTTGTCAGCAAAAGGAACGTTGGCTCCACATGAAATTACTTCCAATCCATTGGCAATTAAGCTGTCAATTTGGCTCTGAGCGACCAATCTTGAAGCAGCACAAGGAGTGAATATTTCAGCACCAATTGTCCAGATTTTTTGGTTGATTTCCTCAAAAGGAATCATATTATCGGCTACTAATTTATTTCCGTCTTTGGCAAGGAATAATGTTTTTATTTCTTCAAAAGTAAAACCATCTTCGTTGATTAATCCCCCGTCTCTATCAATGATTCCTATGATTTTGGCTCCCATTTCGGCCAAATAAAATGCTGCAGCCGATCCTACATTTCCAAAACCTTGAACAATGGCTTTCTTTCCTTTTACAGAACCACCATAAATATCGTAGAAATGACGTACCGCTTCTGCAACACCATAACCGGTAATCATATCGGCAATTGTGTATTTTCTGGTTACATCTGGTGAGAATCTTGGGTTTTCGATTACTTTAATCACCCCTTGACGTAATTGTCCGATTCTATTGATTTTATCAGCTTCGGTAGGCTTGAAGTGTCCGTTGAAAACACCTTCTTGTGGATGCCAAACACCACATTCTTCGGTCATTGGGATTACTTCGTGAATTTCATCGACGTTCAAATCGCCACCTGTTCCGTAATAACTTTTTAATAATGGGGAAACCGCTTTGTACCAACGTTGCAAAACTCCTTTTTTGCGGGGATCGTTCGGGTCAAAATTGATTCCAGATTTAGCACCACCAATCGCTGGTCCAGAAACCGAAAATTTCACTTCCATGGTTTTTGCCAATGACAAAACCTCATTCATATCAAGTCCTTTTCTCATACGTGTTCCACCACCTGCGGCACCGCCACGAAGAGAGTTAATCACAGTCCAGCCTTCAGCTTCGGTTTCAGAATCTTTCCAGTTGAAAATGATTTCAGGAGCTTTATTTTCGAATTTCTTTAATAAATCTTTCATATTATTGTGATATATTTATTTTTGACAAATATATAAAAGGTTTTATGAGAAATATGTATTTGGTATATTTTTTTTTGCCTTTGAGTTTTACCAATAAAAAAGTGCTTTTATATCCTTTGCAGATACAAATGCACTTCTATATTTTAGGCTCTTTTAAAAAGAGAATGAGCATGACTTAATATTGGTATTGGCAACCAATATTAAGTCATGCTCATTTATAAATATGGTATTTATTTTTTTTTGAAACAGTAAATAATGATTCTTAGACTCCTAATAAGCTGTTTTTTAATTCTTCATCTACTGGATTGTCACCCAGCCAAATACCGAAAAATACTTTTTTGAAATCAAACCCAGGAACTTTTCCTTTTAGGGTACCATTTTTTGTAACCCAAACAGAACTGTCAATTGGGTTGTATGTTAATTCAAAAACGTCTCCTCTTTTGATTTCTTCAGCCAAATAGCTTTTTAATAATTCCATTTTTGGTTTTAGAGTATTGAATTCGGTTCCTGCAGATTTTTCGAATCCAGCATTTAATGCTCTAGTCAATTTCCCTGAAGAAACTAATGCAGAAGTGATTTCTATTCGAATCGACATTTCTAAGTTGTCATTAATGATTTCTTTAGGATTTTGGGATAGTTGACTCAAATACAAAGCTTGAATATATACTTCGACCCACATTTTTGATCTAGATCCTGCACCATTCAGTTGCAAAGTTTTGTTTTCAAATGCCATTGTTCTAGGAATAGTCACCCCTTCAAATACGATTTGTTGTTGAGCATTTGCCACAGAGAATATGGCCGAAATAATCAATGTTATTGCCAGTACTATTTTTTTCATGATTGGTAGGTATTTTAAAAATTTGGGCAAAATTAATGCTAAATCGTTAGAAATATCATGAACAGAGTGCTTTATTTTGTTAAATGTGTAAATTATAACGTTATAGTTGACTAATTCTTATAAAATTATAATTACCTAGTAAATAATCACTTACAGAAGGTGCGGGAAAATGTCTTTTATTGATTTTGCCGATTTTTTTTTGTTTCTTAAAAACAACAGATTTGCCGGTACAGGATTTAGAATTAATACTTGGGAATATTTAAATCCACCCGATATTTTTTAGCTGTTATAAATTACTCCAGAGCTGTGGTCGTATTTTGCCCCTGTTACGCTCTGAAGTGCATTAACTTCTTCGCGTATTTTTAAAACACCCAATAAAGCAAATATTAAAGCTTCTTTGAATTCCAGGATTTTTTTTGACGGAATGATAACATCCATTTCTGGCAAATGAAATTGAATTCTTTCGATTAGGAAATCATTGTAGGCACCTCCTCCTGTAGTTAACATGCTCCCTTTTTTCTTTGGCAAAGCCAATGCTATTTGAATGGCGATATGTTCAGTATAGGTGTGCAATTTGTCTTCAATGGATATTTGATAACCTTCTATCATTGGCAAAATAACTTCTTTCACAAATTCAAAACCCAGTGATTTTGGATGTTTTTTTTGATAAAAGTTCAAGGCGTTCAATTCATTTAGTAAATTAACGTTGCAATTACCGGTGCGGGAAATTTGACCTTTGTCATCATAGTCCAGACCCAATTGATTTGCATAAAAATTAAGAACCGTGTTTACGGCTGAAATGTCAAATGCAATTCGGGTATTATTTTCTTCAAAAGATACATTTGAAAAACCGCCAAGATTCATGCAATAATCATATTCAGAAAATAGTATGCGATCACCGATGGGTACCAATGGAGCTCCTTGTCCTCCTAATTGAACATCTTGAATTCTAAAATCACAAACTACTTTTTGTTGTGTCAGTTTTGCTATTTCGGGTAAATTACCAATTTGTAGTGTAAAACCATTTTGAGGTTGATGTAAAATGGTATGTCCATGTGAACAAACTGCATCTAAATTTACAAGAGTATGTTTTTCTATGAAATCAGCAATGATGGACGCCAACAGTTGAGTGTAGTTTTTATTTAATTCCAATAGTTGGTCTTCACTATAATCAACAGCTGTTTTTAAGACAGAAATCCAATTTGAATCGTAAGAAATAGTTTCGCATTCAAGAATCTTGAATGTCCATTTGCTGTCTTTTATTTGGAATTGAATATGAGCCAAATCGACTCCATCTAGCGAAGTTCCTGACATCACTCCGATAACGTTATAGTAATCTTTTTTCATAGGCCAAATTTACGATTCAAAATTGAAAATTTCATAATTAAAAAGTACCTTTGACAACATTTTTAAAACAAAAACCAATTTTTATTTTACATTATTATGGATTTTAATCTAACCGAAGAACAATTAATGATACAGCAAGCAGCGCGAGATTTTGCTCAAACTGAATTGTTGGAAGGAGTAATAGAAAGAGACGAGCATTCTAAATTTCCTACAGAACAGGTCAAAAAAATGGCTGAACTTGGGTTTCTGGGAATGATGGTTGATCCCAAATATGGTGGTTCTGGTCTTGATAGCGTTTCTTATGTTCTGGCTATTACCGAAATTGCCAAAGTTGATGCTTCGGCAGCTGTTATTATGTCCGTGAATAATTCATTGGTTTGTGCAGGATTAGAAAAATACTGTAATGAAGAACAAAAGATGAAATATTTGGTTCCACTTGCCAAAGGAGAGGTGATTGGAGCATTTTGTTTATCTGAGCCAGAAGCTGGTTCGGATGCAACTTCTCAAAAAACTACTGCGATTGACAAAGGAGACCATTATTTGTTGAATGGAACCAAAAACTGGATTACCAATGGTGCTTCTGCTTCAACATATATTGTAATTGCTCAAACGGATATTGAAAAAGGACATAAAGGGATCAATGCTTTTATTGTTGAAAAAGGTTGGGCTGGATTTGATATTGGTCCAAAAGAAAAGAAAATGGGTATTCGTGGTTCTGACACTCATTCCTTATTGTTTAATGATGTGAAAGTGCCTAAGGAAAATAGAATTGGAGCTGATGGTTTTGGATTTAATTTTGCTATGTCAGTTTTAAACGGTGGTCGTATCGGTATTGCGTCGCAAGCTTTGGGAATTGCAACAGGTGCTTACGAATTGGCTTTGAAATATTCTCAGGAACGTAAAGCTTTTGGAAAAGAAATTTTCAAGCATCAAGCGATAGCTTTCAAATTGGCTGATATGGCAACACAAATTTCGGCAGCGAGATTGTTGTGTTTTAATGCAGCTTATCAAAAAGATCAAGGAATGGATATTTCTCAGTCTGGAGCAATGGCCAAATTATTTGCTTCCCAAACCGCTATGGATACTACTATCGAAGCTGTGCAAATTCACGGTGGAAACGGTTATGTAGCCGAGTATCACGTAGAACGTATGATGCGTGATGCTAAAATTACCCAAATTTATGAAGGTACTTCAGAAATTCAGCGTATTGTAATTTCAAGAACCTTAATTGCATAATACTTTTTTTTATTCAATATATAAATCCAAACTTGAATTTCAAGTTTGGATTTATTATTTAATAGATGTATTTTTTTGAACAAGACTTTGTTTATTTTTACATGAATTGGCAACACACTTATAAATTGTTATGTACGACGAATTAAAATATTGGTATCTTCGGAATCATAAATTGTTTTGGACATTGAGTATGTCACAAATCAAGCAATTGTGTATCATTACAGGTTTTAAAAAAGCCAAAAAAGGAGATATAATCTATTTTTCTTCCTCAGATGTACCTAGAGTATTTTTACTCAAAAAAGGAAGTATCAAAATTGTTGCTGTCGATGAAGACGGAAATGAAACTATCAAAGACATTATTCAAAAAGGAGATTTGTTTGGAGAATTGACCTTGGAAAACGATGTGAATTCCAATGAATATGCGAAAGCATTGACGGATGAAATCATTATCTGCAGTTTCTTATTATCCGATTTTGAAAATCTATTGCTTCAAAATCCTAGTTTGGCGTTGTCTTATACCAAGTTTGTAGGATTGAAAATGAAACGCATTAAAAACAGTTATGCTAATTTAATTTCAAAGGATGCCAAAACCCGGTTGTATCAATTCCTAAAAGATTGGGCTGAAAGAGAAGGTAAACGCACCGAAAATAGAGTTGTTCTTGAAAATTATCTAACTCAGAATGATATAGCTCAAATTATTTGTACTTCCAGGCAAACTGCCACTCAATTGCTAAATGAAATGGAAACCAAAGGATTATTGTATTACAATCGGAAAGAAATCATCATAGAAGACATTACTAAATTATAGTTTTTCAACTATTGCATTTTTTTTCTTAGTTCTAAACCAGTCTACATATAGAAGAACTTCTTATTGCAAAGGTTAAATCATTAAAATAGTTTTTGAGGAAGGAAAATTGTCCACCACCTTGCGTTCATTGTCCATTTTATAAATTTTAAAGCTGTCGCATCTTTGTGATGTCAATAAAGGCAAGCAATTTTAAAGAAAAATAAAATGACAACTACAACATTTTCAGTTCCAACAAGATCAGAAGTTTCAGAAAACAATCAAGTAATTTTTGACAATCTGCAAAAAGCATTAGGATTTGTTCCAAATTTATATGCTACTATAGCGTATTCAAAAAATGGGTTAGAAAAATATTTAGCCTATCAAAATGCCAAAACTTCTTTATCCAATAAAGAAAAAGAAGCGGTAAATTTAATCGTAAGTCAAGTTAACAACTGTACGTATTGCCAAAGTGCCCATACTGTTATAGGGAAAATGAATGGTTTTACAGATGAGCAATTATTAGATATCCGAAGAGGAAAAGCTACTGATGCCAAATTGAATGCACTGGTTCAACTTGCTGCCGAAATTACACAGACTAGAGGAAACGCTAATTCTGATTTAGTTGACGCTTTTTTTGCTCAAGGTTATACTAATGAGAATTTAGTTGATTTGATACTCCTGATAAGCGATAAAACTGCGATGAACTTTTTGCACAATTTGACACAAGTACCTGTTGATTTTCCTTTGGCACCATCTTTATAAATTATATTTTTTTTAAAACTAAAATGGTGCAAATCAATTCAATGTGATTTGGTTTGCATTATATTTAAGCAAATTTAATTATCATGGAACAGAGACATCCACTTCCTCCATTTAATATGGAAACTGCTTTAGAAAAAGTACAATTGGCAGAAGATGCCTGGAATAGTAAAGACCCAGAACGCGTTGCTTTGGCATATACTATCGACACGGAATGGCGTAATAGAAAGGATTTTATTAATGGTCGAGATGCCGTAAAAGAGTTTTTAAAAGCCAAATGGAAAAAAGAACTCGATTATAAACTCAAAAAAGAGTTATGGGGTTTTCGCGAAAATCGTATGGCGGTTCGTTTTGAATATGAATACCGAAATGAGGCAGGACAGTGGTTTCGTGCCTACGGAAATGAAAACTGGGAGTTTGACGAAAATGGTTTGATGCGCAAACGGTTTGCCAGTATCAATGATTTACCAATAGATGAAAAAGATAGAAAATTTAAATAATTTCTCATGGCTAAAAATTTTGCAGAAATAGCTTTTACGGATGCTGTCAAAGCGCTACAAGAAGTACACGGTAGTCGAAAAGGATATGAACGAATGGAAAAATTCAATATTGTTGATGGATTATCCGAAAATGAAATGAATTTTATAAGCAATCGGGATAGTTTTTATTTGGCATCTATTGGAGAAAAAAACTTTCCTTATATTCAGCATCGAGGTGGACCCAAAGGTTTTGTGAAAGTCTTAGATAAAAACACGATTGGTTTCATCGATTTTTCAGGAAACAAACAGTACATATCCGTTGGGAATTTTGCAACCAACAATAATGTGGCGCTAATAATGATTGATTATCCGGCAAGGGCGAGACTGAAAATTTTAGCCAAAGCAGAAATTATTGAACTCAAGGACAATCCAGAATTACTGTCTAAACTCGGTTTAGGTGACTATCAGTTTCGTCCAGAGCGAATGATGTTTTTTCATATTGAAGCCTTTGACTGGAATTGTCCCCAGCATATAACACAACGTTTTACTCTGGAAGAAATACAAATTGCTTTTGAACCAAAGTTTCAATACATTTCAAAATTAGAAGAAGAAATAGAAAACCTTAAAAACAGACTAAAAGAATCTGGTTTAAACTAAATTTGTTCATAAAAATAGAATAGTATGATAGATCAATCCACGTTTACTTTAGTCAATCCACAAAACGGAAATTTAGCTTTCAAACTTTTTTCTTTTGAAAGCATTTCTTGTTTTGATCACATTCAGCGATTGAATTATTATTCATTAATTTGGATTAAAAAAGGGGAAGGTAAAGTAAAAGTAGATTTTTCTGAATATGATTTTACAAAAGACCAATTATTAGCTTTTGCGCCATATCAACCTTTTATGCTTTCATCGGCTGATGATATTGAAGGGAAAGTGATTCATTTTCATCCCGATTTTTTTTGTATTATGAAACACCATGATGAAGTAGCTTGTAATGGGGTTTTGTTCAATAATATTTATGAACCACCGTATGTGATAATTGATGAAGGGGCTAAAGCAACATTCAATATGGTTTTGGAACAAATGAAGATTGAAATGCAGAATCCAGCAATGGCACAATATGAGTTGTTGATATCCTATTTAAAAATCTTCCTCATTACGGCCTCTCGGTTAAAAAAAGAACAACAACCAAAAGAGTTTGTTCCAATAAAAGAAAATACAGCGCCATTTATTCTTCAAAACTTAAAGAATTTCATTGAGCAAAATTTCAAAACCAAACATTCTGCCAGTGATTATGCCGATTTACTTAATATTTCTCCAAAAGCTTTAGCCAAAATCACCAAAAATCACTTCAATAAAACGTTGACCAATTTAATTGCTGAACGCATTATTATCGAAGCTAAACGGGAATTGTATTTAACAAATAAACCGGTTAAAGAAATTGCCTATGAACTAGGGTATGATGATGAGCATTATTTTAGTCGCTTCTTTAAAACCAATGCCGAAGTTTCGCCTCAAATGTATCGTGATACGGTTGGTTTTGCCAAGGCAGTCAATTGATTTAGAGAAATTTTGCCTCCAATGTAAACTACCCGACATTTTACCTTTTTTTACTGCTTTATATTTGTAATATCAAACTTGATTAACAAAAAAAATGGTTATTATGAAAAGAGTAATAGTACTGTTGTTGATTGCCGTTGCATCTTCGGCATCATTTGCACAAAGTGCGAGCAAAAAAGCATCCGAATATAATTTGGAAAATAAAGCTGCCATTCAAGGTTACGATCCTGTGTCTTATTTTAAACAAAATAAAGCCATAAAAGGGAAAAAAGAAATTTCGGTTACTTATGATGGAGTGATTTATCAATTTTCTTCGACTGCAAATAAAGAAATTTTCTTGAAAAGTCCGGCTTCCTTCGAGCCACAATACGGTGGCTGGTGTGCCTATGCGATGGGAAGTTCTGGTGAGAAAGTTGAAATCAATCCTGAAACTTTTAAAATTATTGACGGAAAATTGTATTTGTTTTATAATGCTTATTTCAACAATACCTTAAAAAGTTGGAACAAAGATGAAACCAGCATGAAGGCAAAAGCTGATGCCAATTGGAAGAAATTTATAAAATAAGAAATCATGAAAGGATCAATTGTACAATGGTTATTTCGGCTAACAGCTGCAATCATTTTATTGCAAACGCTGTATTTTAAATTCACAGCAGCCGAAGAAAGTGTTTATATTTTCTTGACTTTGGGTATAGAACCGTATGGTAGAATTGGATCGGGAATAGCCGAGTTAATCGCTGCAATTTTAATTCTGATTCCCAGAACAACTTTGTTAGGAGCATTAATGGGAGCAGGAATAATGTTAGGCGCAATTTTTTCTCATCTTTTTGTGTTGGGAATTGAAGTTAAAAATGATGGTGGAGAGTTGTTTGTTTTGGCAATAATTACTTTTCTTTGTTGTATTGCATTAATTTATCGGAATAAAAGTAAAATTATCAACCTCTTAAAATTGAAATTATAATATGCTAATTCCATCTATAAATAATAGTCTGGATGAATTGATTGGATTACTTAATCAATTGTCTGAAGAGGAATATTCAAAATCTTGTTTTGAATTGAGTGGTGCTAGCATTGGTGAACATACTCGGCATATAATTGAGATATTTCAGTGTTTGAATCGAAATTATGATTCAGGAATTATAAATTATGATAAAAGAGAGCGAAATGCATTGATTGAAACCAATACTAATTTTGCTATTCAAATGATTTTGCAAATTAAGAATAGCATTTCAAAAGAGAATAAGAATATTGAATTGCAACAAACGATTGATGATAATGCGGTCAATATTAAAAGTAATTATTACCGAGAATTGTTATATAATTTAGAGCATTGCATTCATCATCAAGCATTGATTAAGGTAGCGATTTTGAGATGTGAAAACGTAGCTGTTGATGATAATTTTGGAGTGGCTCGTTCTACAATTGAATATAGAAAACAATGTGTACAGTAAGTTTTGTTTGTTCCAATGATAAGGTTATCATTACCTCCAATCGTGATGAAAAAATAATCCGCCCCAGCGCTATTCCGCCAAAGAATTACATCTTGAACGGGAAAAATATTATTTACCCAAAAGACTCTAAAGCAGGTGGAACTTGGTACGTAGTTGACGAGAACGGAACGGTTTTGGTTTTGTTAAACGGAGCCGATGAAAAACACCAAGTGCAATTGAACTATCGAAAGAGTCGAGGTCAAATTGTTCTCGAAATGATTAGTAGTACTTCTCCAGAGGAATTTTGGAATGAAATTAATTTAGAAAATATCGAGCCTTTTACCTTAGTTTTGTTTCAGGATAAAAAACTTTTTCAATTGCGTTGGAATGGAATCGAGAAATCAACGCTAGATTTAGATACTGATAAAAATTATGTTTGGTCTTCTTCAACCTTGTATTCCAAAGCAATTAGGGAACAGCGAGCGAATTGGTTTTATGATTTTTTAGACGCTAATCCCGAAATTACAGAAGCTAAAATGCTGCATTTTCATCGCTATACCGAAGCTGCTAATAATGAAGATGGTTTGGTTATAAATAGAAACAATGAAATGAAAACATTGAGTATTACTCAATCGGTTATCGAGAAAAACAAAGTGATGATTCATCATTTGGATTTGATTGCAGAAAACGAATATTCCAAAACATTTATCACCATTTAATAGCTTTGTCAAAGTTTTAAATTTTGACAAAATCCATAAAACAATTACAAAATTGAAACTATTCATTCACAAATTAACTCACTGGGAATACTGGCCTTTTCAAATCGTTTATACCCCGATTTATTTTCTATGGGCCTACTATTCGATTAAAGCAAAATCTATTTTTTTCTTTAATGCATCCAATCCTACGATTAAAAATGGCGGTTTTATGATGGAAAGTAAAAAGCAAATTTATAATCTAATTCCAAAAAAATACTACCCCAAAACGGAATTGGTTAAAGTTGGAACTTCTATTGATGAGATAAGCAAAATAGTAGAAAATTCAGGAATTAAATATCCCTTTATTGCCAAACCCGATATTGGTTTGAGAGGTTCTGCTGTCAAAAAAATAGAAACTTTAGCCGATTTAAAACAGTATACAGAAAGAGCTAGTTTCGACTTTATTGTGCAAGATTTGATTCCGTATGAAAATGAAATAGGTGTTTTTTATGTGCGCTATCCACACGAAAAAGAGGGTAGGATTACTGGAATAGTTGCCAAGGAGTTTTTGATAATTGCAGGAAATGGAGTGGCTACAATCGAAGAATTGATAAAAGAAAATCCTAGATATGAATTGCAATTAAAAGTGTTGAAACAGGAATACGGAAGTAAATTGCAAGAAGTTTTGCCTAATGGCGAAAAAATAAATCTTGTGCCTTACGGGAATCATGCGCGTGGAGCTAAATTTACTGATGTGAGTCATTGGGTAACGCAGGAGCTTACAACAACTTTCAATGAAATGTGTATACAAATTCCAGGGTTTTATTTTGGAAGATTGGATATTATGTATGGCTCATTTGAAGATTTGGAACAAGGGAAAAGCTTTTCTGTTGTCGAACTGAATGGAGCTGCCAGTGAACCAACACATATTTATGATCCAAAACACAGCCTGCTATTTGCATGGAAAGAACTCGCTCGGCACATTACGTATATGTTTGAGATTAGTGTAGCAAATTATCAAAATGGGTTTCCATATTTGTCACATAAAGTAGGAATGAAAGAATATCGTTTGCATCAATTGCAAAATAAGAAAATTATAAATTTTCAATAAATGAAAGCTTTTAAAAATATAATAGTTGGATTTATTGTAAGCTTTGTAGGTTCCCTGCCTCTTGGTTATTTGAACATTATTGGAGTTGAGGTTTTTTCTAAATTTGGAATAAATCCGTTGGTGTCTTATTTGTTAGGTGTAATAGTCGTTGAGGCTGTTGTGATTTATTTTACAGTTATTTTTGCCAACCAATTGGTGAACAATAAAAAACTAATGAAAGGTATTGATTTTTTTGCCGTATTTTTTCTTTTGTTGTTGGCCTATTTATTTTATGCCCATTCGAATCAAACAGTCGAAGAACATAATTATTTGGAAGGTTATGTTCGATATTCTCCTTTTTTAATCGGGATGGTATTGTGTGGATTGAATTTTCTTCAAATACCGTTTTGGATGGCTTGGAATTTGTATTTAATGAATGCTAATCGCATATCATTGCACCGAAAATTAAAATTCCATTATATTTTTGGAACTTTAGTGGGGACCTTTTGGGGAATGTTAGTGGCAATATTGGTATTGGATTCTTTATCCCAGAACAAGCTTTCTTTTTCAAAATACATAATGCCAATATTTATTCCGTTGTTTTTTGTGGTTTTGGCTTTCTTCCAAACTTTTAAAGTCTATAAAAAGTATATTAGATAGATTTACAATGACGATTGACTCATATCATAAGCCAAAATGAAATAATTGTTGTTGTTGAATTGAAAATCTCCAATAATAGACCATTTTAACTTCTCAATATGTGCTTTTTGTGAAGGTAAATTGGTTTTGTTGATGAAAGTAATACTTACCGGAAATTTTTTCAAAAGATGTACACGCATAAAGTCGAAAAAAGGATTAATCAAGCCTTTTCCTCGGTATTTTTTATCAATGCAAATAGGACCATATTGAAAAGTATTGGTGTCAGTCATTTTAAAGTCCTTAAATGAAAGATCAGGAAGCATAGGAGTCATATGATTGAAAATAGCCCACTGACTAAAATATTTCCAGCTCGCCGCAAAAATATAGGCTATGATTTTATGATTGTCTTTGGCAATAAACAAACCCTCTTGACGAATCACTTCTTGTAATTGTTCAACAGAAAAAGGAGTAGTTACAAAACCTGAAGCTTTTTCTTCTTCGGTCATATTGGAGACCAAATAAAGATCCTGTAATGCCAATACACCTTCTATGTCGGTGTTTTTTGCTACTTCAAATTGGATTTTTTCAATCATTATTATGGGTTCTTTTATTTATTTTTTTGCAAAAATAAATAAAATTAAATTCATCACTTTATTTTGAGTTTTCGATCATTTGTTTTTTATGCCAATATTTTTCGATAATTGATACTATTGCAATTCCTATAGTATAAGTTAGTAAATCAATCCAAGAAAATGAGGTTCCGATAACAGTTCTGGCAATTTTTGATTTTTCTAAGCCTAGCTTTTCGACGATATTCAAAAATTGCAGAAATTCGATTGTGAAAGAGAAAGCCAATACAGTAATCGCAACAGTTAAAACAGGTAATTTGAGAAAGGATTTTAAAAAGCAATAGATTAAAATAGCAACCAAAACATCTCCAAGATATGGCCTGATAAATCGATCAGCGACATAAAGTGCAATCAAAATCTCAATGGAAAATATGAGAATTGTGAATCCAAAATAGTTTTTGTTAAATGTTATCATAATGGTGATTTAGGAAAATAAAAAGGCAGTTTGTAATATTAAGTCTTTGTAAACTAATCTCCAGTTTTTAGGTTCTTGTTTTTATTTATTGATTTTGATTTTTATGTGTTTATTACAGGATAAAAATGTATTTTTTAAAATTTAAAATTACTGTTTTTTAACTGTTTTGACTATTTTTGCTCCATGAAGAATATTATCATTACAGGAACCAGTAGGGGAATAGGTTTGGAGTTGGCTTTGCAGTTTGCAAATGCAGGACATCAGGTGCTTGCTTTGTCAAGAAAAACAAATCAAGCCTTGCTTTCCCATAAAAATATTACTTGTCTTTCGGTTGATTTGTCCAGCGAAGAAGAGTTGGTACAAGTAACCAATTTTCTTTCCACCTCTTGGGATAGAATTGATGCAGTTGTCCATAATGCAGGGAGTTTGTTGTTGAGACCTTTTTCGGAAACGACACAGCACGATTTCGAGAATATATATAAAGTCAATGTTTTTGGTGTTGCCAATTTAACCCGAATCTGTTTGCCTTATTTGCAAAAAGGGAGTCATGTGGTAACCATAAGTTCTATGGGAGGTGTACAGGGAAGCTTGAAGTTTGCAGGATTGGCAGCTTATAGTTCCAGTAAAGGAGCCGTAATTACTTTGTCCGAATTATTGGCAGAAGAGTATAAAGAACAAGGAATTTCTTTTAATGTTTTGGCTTTAGGATCTGTTCAAACAGAAATGCTACAGGAAGCATTTCCTGGCTATCAAGCGCCACTTTCGGCTAGTGAGATGGCCAATTATATTTATGATTTCACTCTTACAGGAAATAAATATTTTAACGGTAAAGTATTGCCAGTTTCTTCTACAAATCCATAATAGTTTTTATAACTCATAATTCACTTTGCCAGAAACACTTTTAAAATATTTGCCGGAACATGCCGTAAAACCAGTTTTTGAACTGATTGTTACGCATCAAGTGCATCTCAAAATTGTGAATGAGAGACAAACCCGTCATGGAGATTATCGAAAAGGGATGAACGGGAAACAT
>NZ_DASTTN010000379.1:0-3123 GCF_035760125.1 Flavobacterium sp. | reverse complement strand
CTCATTTTTTGTTTTTTGAATCATTCTGAAAAAGCCACCCGAGCGATAGCGAACAGGCGAAGCAATTGTTTCTGTCTAGCCCCGATCGAAAGGAAAATCCTCTCTCGTTTTTTCAATGAGAGAGATTGGAATGAGAGCGGGAATCCGTGTTTCCAAAAATGCCTAAATCTCTCGCTCCTTATTTTTTTAAACTTTCTTTTATTGTTGCCATCAATTGAGTTCCGCCGTTTGCGAAAATTTCTTGAGCAGAATTATAACCCAATTTCTTCCATTCTTCGATGGGAACAATTTTGTTGACTTCGATTTTTTGCTTTCCGTCAATTGAAAATAGCACGCCGTTGAAATGGATGGTATCTTCAATTTCGTTGTATTTTGCCAAAGCCCCGATAGGTGCAGTACAACCGCCTTCGAGGGTTTTCAGGAATTGTCTTTCGATATGGGTGCAGACTTCAGTTTCGATATCGTTGAGTTGCGCAACGGTATCTCGGCAAAAATCATCGTTGGCCATAGCCACAACAACCATTGCACCTTGTGCAGGCGCTGGAATCATCCAATCGAGATTGATATAATTTTCGGGTTTCAGGTTGATGCGTTCTAAACCGGCCGCGGCAAAAACGGCTCCGTTCCAATCGTTTTCCTGTAGCTTTTGCATTCTGGTATTCACGTTTCCGCGTAAATCGACTACGTTGTGATTGGGATATTTATTCCACCATTGGGCTTGACGGCGCAAACTTCCTGTGGCAATAGTTCCTTTATCTTCTAAAAAATCAAGGTTTCCTTTATGAACCAAAATGTCCAAAGTATTGGCTCTTTCGAGAACCGCCCCTTGAACAATTCCAATAGGCAAAGCAGTAGGTACGTCTTTCATAGAATGCACAGCAATATCCACTTGTCCGTTGATCATTGCAATATCAAGCGTTTTGGTGAAAATACCAGTGATTCCTAGTTCGTATAAAGGTTTGTCGAGAATGATGTCTCCTTGTGATTTTACGGCAATGATTTTGGTCTTATAGCCTAAATCGTTTAGCTTTTTTTCTACAGTGTGGGCTTGCCATAACGCGAGTTCGCTATCACGGGTTCCAATACGTATTGTTTTATTTGCCATTTTTTATTTTGTAGTCGTTGCTATTTGAAAAACTTTTTCGATCCAATCGATGCTCTCGTCTACCATTGTGTCTTCATTTTTTAAATGATTGGCAAAATGGGTAGTAATTTTTTGGATGATTCTTGAGCTGATGATTTCGGCTTGTTCTTCGTTGAAGTTGGACATTTTTTTGCTTTGAAAATCCAATTCCGAATTTTTAATCGTGTTTAGCTTTTCTTTCAAGGCATTGATGGTTGGCGCAAACTTTCTTACTTTGGTCCAAGCGATAAATTCATCCTTTATTTCTTCAATAATAGCTTCTGCCGCTGGGATATGGGCTTTTCTGTTTTCCAACGTCTCGTCTGTCATTTGTGACAAATGATCCATATGGATCAAAGTAACTCCTTCAAGGTCTTTGACATTTTCATTGACGTTTTTTGGAATCGATAAATCCAAAATCAACAACGGCTTTTTCAAATTCAAAATAGCTTTGTCGATAGTAGGATTTTGAGCTCCAGTAGCCACCACCACCACATCGGCTTTTTGCAATTCAATATGCAATTCCGAGTAATCTTTAACAATCAGATTCAATTTTCCAGCTAATTTCTCAGCTTTGTCTTTGGTTCTGTTAATTAAAGTGATATGCTCGTTTTTGGTGTGTTTTACTAAATTCTCACAAGTATTTCTTCCGATTTTCCCTGTTCCAAAAAGTAAAATATTCTTATTTCCAATGTCTGGAACGTTCTTGATAATATATTGAACCGACGCAAAAGATACCGAAGTGGCTCCTGAACTGATTTCAGTTTCATTTTTGATTTTTTTGCTGGATTGTATTACTGCATTCACCAATCGTTCCATAAAAGCGTTGGCTAAACCCAATGCTTTGGCTTCGGCAAAACCATTACGAATCTGGCTAATAATTTCAAAATCGCCCAGAATTTGACTGTCCAATCCTGTTCCTACTCGGAATAAGTGCGAAATAGCTTCTTGGTTTTTGAAAACATATGCAACTTTTTGAAAATCTTCAACAGTACCGTTGCTGTTCTCGCAAAGTAATTTTATTAATTGAAAAGGGTGTTCTGCATAGCCGTAAATTTCAGTTCTATTGCAAGTTGAAGTCACGAATAAACTCTTAATTCCCTCCGTTTTGGCTTGTTCCAGCAAACGAGTTTTAGCTAAAGTGTCTAAACTAAATTTACCTCTTATCTCAGCATCGGCTTTTTTGTAGCTAAGACCGATTGAGTAAAAATAGTGATGCTTTGAACCGTTATGATTTTCCATATATTCCCTTTCACATATAAGTCTACAAAATTATTACTATCATCTCTATAAAAGTAACGCTAAAAGTTCTATTTGTGTCGCTGTATGCTTTTTTAGATTTAATTCGTTGTTTTCTAATAAAAACTGCTATTTTTGTAGCGTTATCGAGGGTTTATTTTCGATTTATTTAGAGTGATTCTAAATAAATACTTTCGATAAAAGTCATTTTTTTATTTAAAAAATATCGCTATGGGTTCACAAGAAATTATAACTATTGAAGAGGATTTCACTTTGATTCGGTTTCAAAACGATAGTTTAGAAAGTTTTCAAGCCAAGCACGAAGTGAGTAATGGCCTGATTCAATTTCATTTTGGATTAAAAGGAAAAGCCAAATTCAACTTTAACCAAGGAAATTATATATTGGAATTGAACGAGGAGAAGTCCTATTTGTTCTATAATCCTCAAAAAGAATTACCGCTCAATTTGGAATTAGCGCCTAATACTTGGGTAATATCTATTTTAATTTCGATTCAAAAATTTCATCGGTTATTTTCAAATGACGCTGGGCATATTCCCTTTTTGAGTGACGAGAATAAAGACAAAAAATATTATAAAGAGGGCGACATCAGTCCTTCAATGGCTATTGTTTTGAGTCAATTGTTTCATTATAATTTGAATCCTTCCATTAAGAATTTATATTACAAAGGCAAAGGATATGAATTGCTAAGTTTGTATTTCAACCGCTCTGAAGATCCTAATGCTGAACAATGTCCGTTTTT
>NZ_DASTTN010000378.1:0-2100 GCF_035760125.1 Flavobacterium sp. | reverse complement strand
TTGAATTGTAGATTTCTTGATGTCTCTTTCTGAATTTTCAGAGAATAGTTAATAAAATTCAGAAAAATCATAAAAAAACAGTGTCTTATATTGTCTTTTTTTTATTTTGTCTTGGTATTTTTGGTTAAAATAACATCTTTTGTGGAAGTGAAATTGTAATGATTTATGAAAATATAAGCTGCTGTTATTATTAAAGTTGTTATGTATGCGAGAGGGATAGAAGCAAGCTACCGAAGTAGCGCGAATAGCCCGACCGTATTTTTGGAGAGGGCCGTATAAACGTAAAGTAGATTTGGCGCTTTCCAAAAATGGGGTCTCGCCCTTATTTCTTGAATCAATAAGTAAATATGTTTATTTTGAATTTTATTTATTGGCTGTAATGTAGTTTTAAAATATTTTATGCTTTATAAATGTAAAAAAATGGTTTATTTTTACAGTAAAATAATTTAAAAGTTAATAGAATGGATTGGATAACTGCAAAAGAATTTGAAGATATAACCTATAAAAAATGCAATGGTGTTGCCAGAATCGCATTTAACAGACCTGATGTGCGCAATGCGTTTAGACCAAAAACGACATCAGAATTATATCAAGCTTTTTATGATGCACAAGAAGATACCTCTATAGGTGTGGTTTTGCTTTCTGCAGAAGGGCCATCTTCTAAGGATGGCGTGTATTCTTTTTGCAGTGGAGGAGATCAAAATGCCCGTGGACACCAAGGTTATGTGGGTGATGATGGTCAACATCGTTTGAATATTCTTGAGGTACAACGATTAATCCGTTTTATGCCTAAAGTAGTAATCGCGGTGGTTCCTGGTTGGGCAGTTGGTGGTGGACATAGTTTGCATGTAGTTTGTGATATGACTTTGGCGAGTAAAGAACACGCCATTTTTAAACAAACGGATGCCGATGTAACAAGCTTTGACGGTGGATATGGTTCAGCTTATCTTGCCAAAATGGTAGGACAGAAAAAAGCTCGCGAAATTTTCTTTTTAGGCAGAAATTACTCTGCTCAAGAAGCTTTTGAAATGGGTATGGTTAATGCTGTTATTCCTCACGCTGAATTAGAAGATACTGCTTACCAATGGGCTCAGGAAGTTTTAGGAAAATCTCCTATGGCTATCAAAATGCTTAAATTCGCCATGAATCTTACAGATGATGGTATGGTGGGACAACAAGTGTTTGCAGGAGAAGCAACAAGGTTAGCTTATATGACCGAAGAGGCCAAAGAAGGTAGAAATGCATTTCTTGAAAAGCGTAAACCGAATTTTGAAAAAAAATGGTTGCCATAATAAGGTTTAAGAGCATAAGGGTTTAAGGTTTCAAATTTAATATCTTGAAACCTTAAGTTTATAATCAAAAAATAAAAATGGAAGATTTCATAAATGAAACAATTGATACTACACAGCTCCCAAAATATGAGGAAGTTGAATTTTCTGTTTTACATCCCAATTATTGGAAAGTCATTTTGATAAGTCTGGTTGTTTTCTATTTGATTGCTGGAATAGGCTTAGGGCTTGCCTTGTATTTTAATGAGGTACTAGCTGTATTTATTACAGAATTGAGTATCGCCTATGTTGTTTTTGTATTCATTGTGCTTTTCTTTTGCAGATTGGGTTTCAAGAAAAAGGGTTTTGCGTTTCGTAATCATGATGTGTTGTTCAGACATGGTATAATTGCCACGAATACTCTTGTAATTCCATATAATAGAGTGCAGCATGTAGCTTTACATGAAGGGTTATTATCCCGGTTTTTTGGTTTGGCCAAAATAGAAATTTTTACCGCTGGTGGTAGCTCCAGCGATATTGAAATTCCTGGAATTGCCAAAGAACAGGCAGAAAACATCAAACAGCTTTTGATGGGGAAAATTCAAAAACAATTGTGATGGAGGAGGATTTCGGTAAGCCTCAGCGACAGTCCATTCTGGGGATTTTTGTAATGTTTATTTATTCCCTTCAAGGTTATGCCAAAGCTTTATGGCCTATTTTGGTTATTTGGATTTTTAGATTTGACGAGATCAATAAAGGCTATTTGGTGGCAGGAACTTTTGCTCTTTTTGTCATTATTGGAACTATTTCCTATTTAAGATACTTAAACTTT
>NZ_DASTTN010000377.1:0-5157 GCF_035760125.1 Flavobacterium sp. | reverse complement strand
AAAATATTTTTCTCAGTGTTCGGAATGTTTGCCAATAACGAAATGGAAAAGACAACAGAAAAAAATAATGCAGCGATATTTTTCATATATAATTTTCTTAGCAAAATGGATTGAGGTCATTTCTATGTAAAAGTATAGAGAAGAATTGGATTGCAAATACGACAAAAACGACCTTTAACAAAGGAGGTTGTTTTTAAGTAAAATGTGTTAAAATTCAGAAAAACCTCTAAATAAATCCTTGCTTAATGGCTTCTTTCACTAGACTTGAGTCGTCTTTAGCCTCAAAAACTTTTTTCATTTTGATAATGCGTTTTTGGATCGCACTAGTTGTCAAACAAACAACCCCTTCTAACTCTTTGATTTTAAATCCCTTGGATAAATAAAGTAAAATTTGACGATTGTAATCCTCAACCATCAATTCCTTTTTCCATATTTCAGTAATGCAATTTTTCACCATGGAACTTTGATATGGCTTGCCTTTCATAATTTCCAACAAAGCTAGTTGCAATTTATCAGGGGTAATATCATTTTTTATAATAAGTCCATCTGGCCTTACTTTTTGGTAGATTTCATAAATAATAATAACTTCGGTGTGTGCCGTAATCATAACAATTTTACAGTTAGGCATCAATTCTCTAATCAATCTAGCCAAATCAATACCGGAAAAAATTGATTTTTCCTCATAACCGGGTAAGCCTTTATCGATCAAAGCAACATCAAATGATTCTTCAGCCGCAGAACTCCTCAATAGACTTAAATAGGCTTCCTCACAATTATGCGCTTTTGAAAAAATAGGTGAATTTAATCCAAAAGCCCCTTTTGACAAAGCATTAATATAGCCTTCCACAGTCATCGGATGATCATCCACTACAAGTACATTCATTTAAATATTTTTTAACTTTAACAAAATAGGCAGTTTTTCTGCAGCAAAAAAAAAAAGTACTTGACTAGCTTGCGCACGTTTTATCTTTAGTATAGTTTCATGCAGTTTTCTTTCCTTATTATCGACGACAATTCCACCAATATAAAGGGAACTTTAGAACTTTTTGATAATTTCCCAAATTATTTTTGTGCTGGAGTCATCAAAGATAGTCAAACTGCAATAAACCAAATCATAAAAGTAAAACCACAACTGGTAATTGTCCAAATTCCAATCAAATCCATTGATAGCACTACATTTTTCAAAACTATAACGGAATCATTTCAATATCTGGAATGCATTCCATATTTTATTGCCCTAGCTTCATCCCCAGATTATGCACTTGAGGCAATACAATCAGGATTTTCAGACTATATAGTAGCTCCCCTGCATCTGCATGAATTGGGAAAAATGCTCTTTAAATTTGAAAAAAGAAATCCTCCAAACATTGCGACAACTATTTGCATAAAATCCTATAGTGATTATCAATTTGTAGCCTTGCAAGATATTACCTATTTAAAAGCGGATAACAACACCACTGATATCCAGATGGACAATGGCAAAACTGTTAATGCGTATAAAACATTAAAACATTTTGAAAGTACTTTGCCATTCTATTTTTTAAGGATTCACAAAAGTTATATCGTAAACATTAATCATGTTTCCCGAATACATTTTAGCAAAGCAAAATGCTACCTTAATTACAATGAAATCTTGCCATTTTCACTTACTTACAAAGACAATATCGACGCCATTATTAAAAAAATCAATATTTAGCCCTAATTAGAAGCACTCGCTTATTGATTTATTTCAGATAATTCTCAAAAGTTGAGATTTTAAATACTAGGTTTCACCACTTAGATTCCCCTTAAAACTATTGTAACGTATTGACTTACTATAAACCCCTCCAATTTCAATAATCACACCATTATTACCTGTTAATTTGCCACAGTTATAAAACAACTGAAGCTTCTAAATATATTGAAAAATGGGGAAACCTCTGCTTTTGAGTGGAGTCATTATCAATAAATTCGAACAGTCAATTCCCGACTTTTCTTAAAAAAGGTACTCCATTCCGGATTTTGCCACCATAAACTATTTTTTAATTTTTTAAATATTTTTTTTTATGAAAAAGCTAGTAATTGTTATCGGCTGCTTATCGGCTATTGTTTTAATGTCGTCCTGTACTGCAGACAGTATTGAGAGTTCTAATAATGAAACTCTAAAAACTCAAAATCAAATCACTCTACCGGCTAATCAATCAGCCATAGATGGAGTAAATCCTCCCAGACCTTTATTAATTGAATCAGATTCAGATATAGATGGGGTAAATCCTCCTAGACCCTGATTTACAACACATTAAAACCAGATAATAAAAAACATTATCTGGTTTTAAATATATATTTTTGCTTCCAATTTAAAATTTATCAAAATTGAGAATAAAACAAAATATATTTTGGCTCGTTACCTTCCTAACTCTTTTAATAGGATGTCAAAAAAAAGCAGATATTGGATATAAAACAAGAGTTGTCAGTCTCTTAAACTCTATAGATACTTTAAACATAAAACCTTCTGACAAGGTAAACGCATTGGATACTCTCAATCTATATCTATTAAAGCATGAAAATGATTCCATCAACAGAAATTTACTCTTTAAAGTTGTCAATAAATATTATTTGTTAGGTGAACTGGAAAAGTACAAAATAGCGACAAAAGAAATTTTTGAGTTGGCAAGCTTAAAAAAAGATAAAGCACATACTGCAAAATCATTATACTACATCGGAAATTATCATTATGATAAATCACAATACGATAGTGCTTTTAGCTATTATAACAAAGCAGAAAAATTATATATCACCCTAAATGATTCGTTAATGTTGGGTACATCATCCCTTTTGAAAGGGAGTGTTCTTTTAGAAACGGGAAATTATGCAGAAAGCGAAAGCGAAACTGTAAGAGCATTTCGGTTTCTATCCAAAATCAACAGAACTGATTTAATATATAACTGCTATAATCAAATTGCTATTTCTCTTAAAGGATTAAACAACTATGCAGAATCATTAGCCTACTATAAATTGGCTTTAAGTCAACAAGATATTCTGGAAAAACAAAGATACCCCACAGATAAAATATTAAAAAACAGAATAAACTGTTATAACAACATTGGAAGGGTCTATGAAAAAATGGGAAAATATTCCGAAGCGATCCGCTTTTATGACAAAGGTTTACAAACAAAAAAAATAAAAAAAGAATTCCCAACATATTATGCAATGCTATTGGATAATCTAGGCTATTCAAAAATGAATAATGGTGATTATAATGGTGTATATGAAATATTGATTGAATCACTAAAAGTAAGCGACAGCCTTGATTTAAAGCCTATTGTAATATCTAATAAAATTAATATTGGCCAATATTTCCTTTTTAAAAAAGATACTTTAAAAGCTTTAACCAATATAAGAGAGGGATTTACTTTATCCCGAAAAATAAAATACAGCGAATTAACACTTCAATCATTGAAATTATTAGTGGAAAATGACACCAAAAATAAAACCTATTATACTAATGAATACGTGAGAATTGACGACAGCTTGCAAAAAGTCGAAAGAATAACAAGAAATAAATTTGCAAGAATTGCCTTTGAGACAGATCAAGTAGAAGAAAAAAATAAAATTTTATCCCAAACAAATACCAATATAGTAATTGGTGCAGGTATTATAATTATTTTGCTAGGTGGTTTTTTTATAATATACCGTTTAAAATCAAGAAATAAAGAGCTGTTGCATATCAAGGAGCAGCAACAGGCAAACGAAAAAATATACCAATTGATACTAAAACGGCAATGGGAAACAGAACAAGCCCGAAGCGAGGAAAGGAATCGTATTGCTATGGAATTGCATGATGGTATAGTAAACTGTATTTTCACCACTCGGTTTAATTTAATTCAATTGGAGTCACCCCAAATAGATAAAAAAGAACAACTTATAAAAGAGCTTGAGAAAACGGAAAATGAAATCAGAAGAGTTTCACATGATTTAACACAAAACCTTCTTTTTGAAGATAAAAGCTTTCCTGAAATAATAACAAATCTGATTGAGTCCCAACAAAACCAATACAATTCAAAGTTTGATGTATCACTAGATAAATACATAGATTGGTCTTCTGTTACAAGTCCAAATAAAATACATATTTATCGCATTATTCAAGAAGCAATACAGAATACCAATAAATACTCCAAAGCGGAAAGATGTTATATTATGTTATTAAAAACTAATGATAAAATAACCATTCGCATTTGGGATAACGGAACTGGGTTTAACGTGGAAAAGGTAAAGCAAGGTATTGGATTGAAAAATATAAAACAAAGGACTAAGGAATTAAATGGTCAATTGAAAATAACATCCGAAATAGGAAAAGGGACTACAATAGAGGTCGCATTTTAATGATACTCTTTTAAGCTTTAAATTACCTTTTCATAAAATTTATTCTTAATTATACACCTACGCCCTTACTCATTTTTAATCTAAAATTCTAAATTCTGTAAGACATTAAAATACTTAGTGTTATTCCAACAACTTTTTTAACATAATTTACTTAAAAACTACATATTATACTAAACTTTACTCACTAAGTTCCACTATTACTGTTCTACTGCTTAATTTCGAATAATTAATCCTAAATTAATTATTTATGCATAAAACACTCTTGGTGCTAGCTGTAATTATTGCAATCCTTTTCACTCAATTTATAAAAGAAAATACCAGACAGAACTTGGGTCATATTAATAATTCTCAAGAAAGGAAAAAAGGAAAAATAGCTTGATGGGCTCTAGGCATTACAACTTCCCTATTACAAAAAATTAAGAATAAATTTTAAATAAGCTTTTTACTAATTCACTGTTTTCCATATTTAAAATAAAATCATAAATACTTGATCTCACGGTTCTGCCAAATTAAAACATAAAATAATCAATATAAAAAAATTATGCCGCCAACTTACAGAAGGATTTAAACATAGTAATCCCGGGATTAAACATTTGATTCTTTCGCAACATATGAACAACTTCAATACCACTTAGAGTTCTTTTTGCAGATTCATTTTTTTTTTAAACCTAAACCATTTAAAATCCCCCACTTTATAAAACGATGATCCTGTTCTACTATGTTATTAAGGTATTTACATTGTCAAGGTATTTACATTGTCGAACCTCTATTTTAGAAAATGAACATTTGTTATAA
>NZ_DASTTN010000376.1:0-17293 GCF_035760125.1 Flavobacterium sp. | reverse complement strand
ATTTTCCAAAACCTCCCAAATTCTTGTTTTAGTTGCCTGAATTGTAAACGTTACAATTTGTCTTTTAATTTAAGTAGATACTCGTCGCAGACGAGAACCAGAGAACGTGGGCAAACGAGCATCAGTGGTTTTGCTAAAGCTGCTAGCTTCGTTTCAATTAATTATACTAGAAACAGGGCCACTACCCCTATTATACCCCCTACACGTACCCAAAAACACCCCTTATACTCCCTTAAAGCAAGAGTGTTACTCCTTAAAAATACCATTTACACTCCCATAAATTAGGAGTATTACTCCCTAAAAACACCAACAATACTATCATAAACTAGGAGTATTACTCCCTAAAAATACCAACAATACTACCATAAACCAGTAGCAGTACACCTTATAAACCATACCTATACTACCACAAACTATCCCTATTACTGCCCAAAGTTCATAGTCTTGCTTACAAAATTATAACTCCTGAAAAGTTTGTAGAAAAACAAAACTGGAATAAACTTGGATATTGCATTTTTATACACAAATAACATATAGAACACATTGGGATAACATAACGGTCTTACTTTCGTAAAAACTAAAAATGAAAAGGAAAAGAAAAATTCCACTAGTGATTATAAGTGATGTCCATTTAGGAACTTATGGATGCCATGCCAAAGAATTACTGCAGTATTTAAAATCAATAAACCCACAAACATTAGTTCTTAATGGTGACATTATCGATATGTGGAGTTTCACCAAAAGCTACTTCCCAGCTGCCCACATGAATGTATTGAGACAAATAATAAAAATGTCCAATCTTGGAACTCGAGTTATTTACATTACAGGAAATCACGATGAAGCTTTACGCAAATACTCCGATTTTGTTTTAGGCAATTTCGAATTGGTTGACAAACTTACATTGGATTTGGATGGTAAAAAAGCTTGGATTTTTCATGGTGACGTCTTCGATTCCTCAACCAAAGGATACGCAAAAATACTAGCCAAACTTGGCGGAAAAGGATATGATTTATTGATACTGATTAACAGTTTGATCAATTGGTTTCGAACCATTTTGGGCAAAGAAAAAAGAAGCTACTCCAAAATGATTAAAGACAGCGTCAAGAAAGCAGTATCCTTTATATCCAATTTTGAAACTACCGCTGCCGATGTCGCAATTCAAAAAAAATGCTCTTACGTAGTTTGCGGACACATTCACAAACCGCAGATGAAGGAAGTGGAAAATGAACACGGAAAAGTATTGTACCTCAATAGTGGCGATTGGATTGAAAACCTTACTGCATTGGAATATAAAAAACAAAAATGGAGTCTCTATCATTATAAAAAAGAGCACTATAAAGACTCTGACAGTAATGAAGAGAAAGTGAACAATGACATTGTCAACAAAATTCTTTCTTAAAATCATTATTCAAAAATTCTCAAAAACGTTCTTTAAAATCAAAATATACAGAAATGAAAATATTTTACGCCATACAGGCAACAGGCAACGGACACATCAGTAGAGCAGTACAATTGTATCCTTATCTTAAAAAATTTGGAGAGGTTGATTTTTTCTTAAGCGGCAACAATGCTACTCTGGATATTAATTTACCAGTAAAATTCAAAAGCGAAGGTTGCAGTTTGCATTACAGTACTTGCGGCGGCTTGAATTATTGGGATATTGCCAAAAATATCAAACCCAAACAAATCTATAAGGACGCTAATGCCTTGCCTCTAAAAAACTACGACGTGGTTATCAACGATTTCGATTCGATTACTTCCTTGGCATGTAAATTGCAAAAAGTGCATTCGATACAATTTGGACATCAAGCCAGTTTTATATCTCCTAAAACACCCAGACCCGAAAAGAAAAGTATCATGGGCGAAATGATACTCAAACATTATGCTCCCGCTCCAAAGAACATAGGATTGCATTTTGACAAGTACGATGATTTTATCTACCCTCCCATCATCAAAGATGAAATTGTAAATGCAGAACCGAAAAATGCAGAACATATCACAGTTTATCTACCTTCCTTCCAACAAGATTGCTTGGAAAAAGCATTCAATAAACTTCCGAATTTAAAATTCCACTGGTTTTTGAGTGGTGTAGAATCTAAACACACAATTAAGAACATTACTTATTTCCCAGTCAATCAGCAGCACTTCAATAAAAGTCTCATCAACTGCGAAGGAATCATTACTGGAGGAGGATTTGAAACACCAGCAGAAGCCTTATATCTTGGCAAAAAAATACTCTCAATCCCTATTCGCAGACATTATGAACAAGAATGCAACGCGGCAGCTCTCAAAAAACTGGGTGTTCCCGTACTGTATGATGTCGAAGACAATTTTGATTTAATAATCGAAAATTGGCTTGATTCCCGTATAAAATACCCGCCTATGAAAGCCAATAATATTAAAGAAACTTTGGAGGTTTTATTTGACACCTATTATGATTAATCTATCTTATAAAAGGAAACCCCGTCTGTTTTTAATAACAAGACGGGGTTTTAATTTTCGATAACAACGATATCTACTCTTTTTTATTAAGGTTGTGCATCCTTCACAATCGTCATTTCTTCAATAATGTTATGCGCACCTGCATATTTGTCAATAATCCAAAGTACGAAACGAATATCAAGATTAATGGTACGTTGCAGTTTTTTATCAAAAATAACATCACCTGCCATAGCTTCAATATTTCCATCAAAAGCCACACCGATTAATTCTCCTTTTCCATTCAATACCGGAGAACCTGAATTCCCACCAGTAATATCATTATCAGTCAAGAAATTTACAGGCATATATCCCGCTTTATCTGCATACTGACCAAAATCTTGTGCTTTGTTTAATTCCAACAAACGAGCTGGCAAATCAAACTCGGCATCTCCTGCTTTATACTTATTAACCATACCTGTCATTGTGGTATAATTATTTATTTTGGCATCATTGCGTTTGTCAGCAGGCAAGGAACGAACTTTACCGTATGTTAAACGCAAAGTAGAATTGGCATCTGGATACTGAATCGTATTTAATTTTGATTCTCTTAAACCTTCCACCAATTTGCGGTAAGCAATAGCAAAATCATCATCCGCTTTTAATTGATCAGCAGACTTGGCTCTCATTTTTGTCATCAAATCATTTGAAATCACATACAATTGATCTGCTTCAATTAGCTCCGGTTTTGGGTCTTTCATAAAAGCTTCAACCGATTCTTTGTTGGCAAAAATACTTCCAGCAATTGCTTTATCAACATCGGCCGCAAAATTACCTTTATTAGTTTCTTTCATTTTGGCCACAACTGGAGCCAAACCATATTCTGATGCTTTAGCAGCATACAAATTAAGTTGAGCCGTCAAAACTTCTTTTTCCAAAGGAGCGTAAAAGTCTCCATAATAGTTTCCGATTAAACCATTTATCTTAGGAAGCATTTCGGTTCTTTTGGCTTCGTTTTCCTTATAATAAGCAATTAATGCATTCCCTAATGTAGACGGTCCAACACCATAAGAAGCAGTTCTCAACAATTGAGAAAGGTAATTATCGTGACGTGATTTCAAATTTGTTTTTGCATAATAATCATTTATTGTAGCAATAACATTTCCGTATTTTTCTTTGTTCTCAGCCTTGTTTGCCCAAGCATTGAATTTAGCTTCTTCACTTGACTTTGTAGCAGCTGTTTTTGCTTTAGTCAATGCATCAATCATCCCTTGACGGTTTTTCCAATAATTGGCAGTTGAAGCATATTTAGAAGCATATTTCAAGTTTACGGTTGCATCTTGTTTCATGAACTTCTTCATGTTATCCATCCCTGTCTTTGCTCCTTCAACCCATGCAGGATAAGCATAACTAATATTTTGTGCTATTCCACCAGATGGCATCCAACGGTTTGTTCTTCCTGGATAACCCAAAATCATAGCAAAATCATTTTCTTTTACTCCAGTAATATTTATTGGTAAATGGTGCTTCGGTTGCAAAGGCACATTGTCTTTGGAATATTCTGCCGGATTTCCGTCTTTATCTGCATACACTCTAAACATAGAGAAATCGGCAGTATGACGAGGCCACTCCCAGTTATCCGTATCTCCACCAAATTTACCAAGACTTTCTGTAGGTGTTCCTACCAAACGAACGTCTTTATAATCTTGGTAAACAAAATAGTAATACTCATTTCCTTGAAAGAATGGACGAACAGATACCGTGTATTTTCCACCTTCATTATTTTCTTTTTCGATTAGAGCAATTTCTTGTTGAATCACTTTATTTCGCTCTGTCTCAGTCATTTTATCATTTACTTTTGATAAAATTCTTTTAGAAACGTCATCCATACGAACAAAGAAACGAACGTATAATGATTTTGGTTTTAATTCTTCGCTTCGGTCTTTGGCCCAAAATCCGTTTTTCAAATAGTTTTGTTCTTCTGTAGAAAGTTCTGCAATCGCATTGTATCCACAATGGTGGTTGGTTAACACCAAACCATCTTTTGAAACGATTTCGGCTGTACAACCTCCGTTAAATTGAACTACAGCATCTTTCAAACTATGATGATTGATACTATAAATTTCTTCAGCTGTCAATTGCAAGCCCATTTTTTCCATATCTCTATGGTTCAATCTTTCGATAAACATCAAAAACCACATTCCTTCATCGGCTCTCACAGGAAAAGCCATTAGACACATGGTTAAGAATAACACAATTTTTTTCATAAATACTTGTTTTCTGGTTTTAAATAGAAATTGCCTTTTCTAAATTATTTATCGCTAATCTGAAAGGAGACAATTTCATATCTGAATAATTTTTAAGTGATGCGAATATAAATCATTTTCGCAACTCAAGACAAATTATTCATACAAAATCAAAAATAAGCCATTGATTATTAACTTAATTTTAGGAATTATACAATTCAAACAAAAAAAGGTGCTCTATTGCTAGAACACCTTTTTATTATAAAATCTGAAGTTTTAGTCATTCAACATTTTCCATAATTTGTCTTTCAATTCAGTCAAACCTTGTTGGGCAACTGATGAAATAAACATATAAGGAACGTCTTTGAAAGCAACGTCTAATTCGGTTTTCAATTCCGCTTTCAATTCATCATCCAACATGTCGCATTTTGAAATCACCAACAAACGCTCTTTATCTAGCATTTCTGGATTATATTTTGTCAATTCATTCACCAAAATATCATACTCTTCTTTGATGTTTGGAGTATCAACTGGAACCAAAAATAATAAAGTCGAATTACGCTCAATATGACGCAAGAAATAGTGACCTAACCCTTTTCCTTCGGCTGCACCTTCAATAATTCCTGGAATATCGGCAATCACAAAAGATTGAAAATCTCTGTAAGCCACAATTCCAAGATTTGGTTTCAAAGTTGTAAATGGATAATCTGCAATTTTTGGTTTTGCAGAAGTCAAGACAGACAATAGCGTTGATTTTCCAGCATTAGGAAAACCTACCAAACCTACATCGGCCAAAACTTTTAATTCTAAAATCACATCCATTTCCACACCTGGCAAACCTGGCTGAGAATATCTAGGCGTTTGATTGGTTGAGCTTCTAAAGTGCCAGTTTCCTAATCCCCCTTTACCTCCGCGAGAAAGAATTTGTTTCTCTCCATCTTCGGTAATTTCAAAAAGGATTTCGCCTGTTTCTTTATCTTTTACAACTGTTCCCAATGGAACTTCGATGTATTTATCTTCACCATCAGCACCGGTACTACGGTCTCCTCCTCCATCTCCTCCATGTCCAGCTTTAATATGACGAGCAAATTTTAAGTGAAATAAAGTCCAAAGCGCCCTATTTCCCACCAAATAAACATGTCCACCGCGACCTCCATCTCCTCCATCTGGACCACCATATTGGATGAATTTTTCTCTATGCAAATGCGTAGATCCTTTCCCCCCTTTTCCGGAAGAAACATAAATTTTTACGTAATCTACAAAATTCCCTTCTGTCATTTTTCACAATTTCAGATTTTAGATTTTAGATTTTAGATTGAAAAAATCAAACTATCACCGTCGTCTGCCATCTATTTTTATTTCTATTTTTGTAATGATTTCACCATTACTTTATCAATCTTCACGCCATCCATATCTATGACCTCTAACTCAAATTTTTGCCAAATCAACTTTTCTCCTTCTTTTGGAATACGCGATAATTCGGTCATTATTAATCCACTCACTGTGGTCACTTCATAATCATTTATCAAATCATCCAACTCGAAATAAGTTAGAAAATCGTGTAGCGAATAATGTCCGTCTACCATCCAAGTTCCATCCTCTCTCTCGATTAATTGGAAATCATCCTTATAAAAATCGGAGGCATTACCAACTAGTGCTTCAAGAATATCATTCAAAGTGATTACTCCTTGAAAAACTCCATACTCATCTGAAACCAATGCATAATGAATTCCTGTTTCCTTAAATTGCTCCAATGCTTTGTATGCCGTGGTTTGCTCCATCATAAAAGGAGCTTCTGTCATAATTTCGGCCAAATTGAAACTATCGTTTTCAAAATGGGCGAAGATATTTTTCAAATTTACAACACCTACAATATCATCATGATTTTCACCATACACAGGATAAATGGAATGCAATTCTTTCAACATAAATTCCTTTACCTTATTCTTGTCTGCGTGTAAAGGCAGGAGCATAACCGATTTTCTGTGAGTCATCAATGAATTGATTTTTCGATCCCCAATATGAAAAACGCGCTCCACGATATCTTGCTCTATTTCCTGAACCTCACCAACTTCAGTCCCTTCTTTGATGATGGCTTTTATTTCTTCCTCGGTTACTTTTCCGTCGGCTGTAGGTTTTATTTGCAGCACATCCAATAAAAATTCGGTCGAAGTTGTTAGCAACCATATAAAAGGCGCAGTAATTATAGAAACAATTTTCATAGGCCACGCTACTGCCTTGGCAATTCCTTCTGGATGGTTCAACCCAATTCGTTTAGGCAATAACTCTCCCAATACCAAAGAAAAGAACGTTAATATTACAACAACAATTCCAACTGCAATTGAACGTGCAAAAGGAATCAAAACATGAAATCCTTTTACAAATACCTCCATATCCGCGGTAATTTTATCCCCACTGTAAATACCGGTAAGTATTCCGATCAATGTTATTCCTATTTGTACTGTTGACAAAAACTTATTTGGGGAATTGGCTAAATCCAAAGCTATTTGAGCACTTTTGTTACCCTTTTTTGCTGCAGTTTCCAATCTGTTTTTTCTGGCCGAAATCAATGCGATTTCAGACATAGAAAAAAATCCATTTAAGAGTATCAGAAAAAATATTATTACTATTTCCAATGTTTAGATAATTCGTTTATACTTTTGATTCTTAGAATCTTGTTGTTGTGTAATCTTATTTTGATAGCCCAGATGGAAGTGAAAAGCCCACAGTCCCATTGTTTAATTTTTATGAGTGACACAAAAGCGACTGAAAGAAGCTTATGGGGCGCTTTAGAAAAATAAACAACGGGACGCGGACTTGAAACGTACAGCTGGAAATGCTCCTACAAATTATCGATAACTGCTGTTAATCTTTCTGTAATTTCTTGAATAGATCCTATTCCATTTACAGCGTGAAACTTATTTTGTTCTTTATAATACCCCATTAATGGAGCCGTTTTTTCGTTGTATTCTTGGTAACGGTTTCTGATTTTATCTTCGTCCTGATCGTCAATTCTTCCGCTGGTTTTTCCTCTTTCCAATAATCTAGCCACTAAAACCTCATCATCGGCTTCAAGTGCAATTGTTGCTGCAACTTTTGAACCAATTGTTGGCAAAAATGCATCTAATGCTTCGGCTTGAGAAATTGTTCTTGGATATCCATCGAATAAAATTCCGTTAGTATCTGGATGTTTGTTTACCTCATCAATAAGCATTTTGGTAGTCAACTCGTCTGGAACCAAATCCCCGGCATCCATGTACACTCTTGCTTCTTTACCCAATGGAGTGTCGTTTTTCAAGTTGTAACGAAAAACATCTCCAGTTGAAATGTGTGTTAATTTGTATTTTTCTTTTAAAAATTCTGCCTGAGTCCCTTTTCCTGCTCCAGGCTTTCCAAATAAAACTATATTGATCATTCCTTTTTTATATATGATTTTTACTATTTTGTTATTCCTTTAATTGATATACTTCGGGTAAATTCCTGCCTAAACCATCGTAATCCAAACCAAAACCAACGATGAATTTGTTGGGAATACGAATACCCACATAGTCAATTTTTAGGTCTTTTTTGAAAGCATCCGGTTTGAAGAACAACGTTGCAATCTTAAAATGCTTTACATTTTGACTTTTGAACAGTTTTTTCAGTTCTTCCAAAGTGTTTCCTGTATCAACAATATCTTCAATAACAATTACTGTTCGCCCTGTTAAATCTTGGTTTAAACCTATTAATTGCTTAACCGATTCTGTAGAGGAAGTTCCTTCGTAAGAAGCTAATTTGATAAAAGACACTTCACATGGCTTTTTGTATAATTTTAAAAAATCGGAAACTACCATAAAAGAACCATTCAAGACTCCAATAAAAATCGGTGTTTCATCAAAAAAATCGTCTTCTATTTGTGCTACCATTTTTTCAATAGCAAAGTTTATCTCTTTGGCTGAAATAAACGGAACAAATTGTTTATCGTGTAGTTGTATCACAGTTTTATATTTTAAAATATTTGGCAAAGATAGGGATTTCACTTTTGACAATTGTCAATTGATTTGTACTTTTAAACCAAAAACACCAATGATGGTCACCGAATTCCAAAAAAACTTAGATTATGTAACTGGACATCGAGCCAACAGACAAAAATATGCCAATGAAGTTCTGGACAATCGAGAACTTTTTCCTGAGTTGATTCAGTTGTGTTTTCAGACTTCAAACAAAAATGCATCCAAAGCTTTATGGATTTTGGAATTTGTGTGTTATCAAAAACTGGAATGGCTTTCAGCCCATTTGGATTTTTTTTGTTCCCAAATTAAAAACCTAAAAGATGAAAGCGCCATACGACCGGCGGCTAAGATTTGTCAGTTTTTGATACTTTCACATTTTAAGAAAAAAGAGATTCAGCTTTCGGAAAAACAGCTGGAGGAAATAATAGAAAATAGTTTTGATTGGTTAATCAACGATATAAAAGTAGCCCCAAAAGCCTATTCGATGAGAACTCTATATCTTTTGGGACAACATTATGACTGGATACATCCTGAATTGAAAATTATAATTACCAAAGATTTTCCAAATCACAGTGCAGCTTATAAGGCTGTCGCCAAAGAAGTTTTGAAGAAAATAAAATAGCATTTTCCTATTCGATTAGGAAAAAGTATCTTTGCATACTCAAGGCAACATGCCAAACAGACAAAGTAAATACCAATCACAATGAACTATTTTTCATCCCATTTCAAATTAGGCATACTCGGTGGCGGACAATTAGGCAAAATGCTATTGTTTGACACCCGAAAATTTGACATTCAAACATATGTACTCGATCCCAGTGACGAAGCACCATGCAAAATTGCGTGTAACCATTTTTTCCAAGGTGACTTGATGGATTTTGAAACGGTTTACAATTTCGGAAAGCAAGTAGATGTTTTGACTTTTGAAATTGAATTGGTGAATTTAGAGGCTTTGGAAAAATTGGAAAATGAAGGCTTAAAAGTATATCCTTCTCCAAAAACACTGAAACTGATACAAAACAAAGGCATTCAAAAAGCCTTTTATATAGAAAATAATATTCCAACAGCTCCTTTTAAACGTTATGCATCTTTAAAAGATTTGGTAGTGGATTTAGTGGATTCTAATATTCAACTTCCTTTTGTTTGGAAGTGTACTGAATTTGGATATGACGGAAACGGTGTAAAAGTCATCAGACAAACATCTGATTTAGAAAATTTACCCAATGTGGAATGTATTGCAGAAACAATGGTTCCTTTCAAAAATGAATTGGCCGTAATTGTCTGCCGTAATCCACAGGGAGAAATAAAAACATATCCGGTGGTAGAAATGGAATTTCACCCCGAAGCCAATCAGGTGGAATATGTAATTTGTCCTGCCCGAATCGACGATAAAGTAGCAGAAAAAGCAAGAGCAATTGCTTTGAATGTTTCTCAGCAATTTAATCATGTTGGTCTTTTGGCAGTTGAAATGTTTCAAACCGAAGACGATGAAATCTTGGTAAACGAAGTGGCGCCTCGCCCACATAATTCAGGACATTATTCGATTGAAGCCAGTTATACTTCACAATTTGAAAACCATTTGCGTGCTATTTTGGATTTGCCTTTAGGAAATACAGAAAGCAAGGTAGCCGGAATTATGGTTAATCTTTCTGGAGCAGAAGGTTTTTCTGGAGATGTCGTTTACGAAAACATAGAAAAAATATTAGGATGGAATGGTGTTACACCACACATTTACGGCAAAAAACAAACCCGTCCTTTTAGAAAAATGGGACACGTAACAATTGTCAATGAAGACATAAACGAAGCAAGAAGAATTGCCGAAGATGTGAAGAATACAATTAGAGTGATTTCTGAATAATTAAAAAAACTTAAAGATTGAAAAATTTAAAGATTGTATTGTACTAATTTTTAAATCTTTCAATCATTTAATCTTTAAATAAAAAATAAATGAGCAAAGTAGCCATAATCATGGGAAGCATTTCGGACATGCCAGTAATGCAAGATGCCATAGACATATTAAAAGGATTTGATATAGCTGTAGAAGTCGATATTGTATCAGCACACAGAACCCCAGAAAAGTTATTTGATTTCAGTAAAAATGCCCATACCCGTGGTATTTCGGTGATTATTGCCGGTGCTGGTGGTGCTGCGCATTTACCTGGAATGGTGGCTTCGATGTCTCCATTACCCGTGATTGGAGTCCCAGTAAAATCAAGTAATTCTATTGATGGTTGGGACAGTGTTTTATCAATTTTGCAAATGCCTGGAGGTGTTCCTGTTGCCACTGTTGCTTTAAACGGAGCAAAAAATGCTGGTATCCTCGCTGCACAAATCATTGGAAGTGCTGACGCAACTATTTTGGATAAAATCATCACCTATAAAGAAGGACTGAAAGAAGCTGTTTATAAATCTTCTGAAAACTTAAACAAATAAAAAAAGCTCCTATAAAAGGAGCTTTTTTTGATATTGTAAAATCTAAACTTGGGGGAATTTAGTTTTATCAATAATGTGTGTGGTATTTAATATAATTTTTTTTGATTTGGGTCAAAAAGAGCTTATAATTCTCGACTGAATTAGTTCATGCGCTAACTAATTACTCGACAAAAGTACACAAATAATCGATAAAATACACGTCTCTTGAAAAATTTAACACATTTTTCCTCTTTTTTGTTTTTAAAGGCTAAAAATGTAAAACTATAACAACCACTTGTTTCCAACAAAATAGAATATAGAATTATGAATATACTACTTCAAAAATTTGGCACCAAGCTAGACACGGCGCCATTTTCTAAAATAAAAAACGAAGATTATCTTCCTGCTTTTCAGGAAGCTATTGATTTGGCCAAAGCCGAAATCGACGCAATAGTTGATAATGCAGAAAATCCTACTTTTCAAAACACTATTGAGGCTTTATCATTTAGCGGAGATACCTTGGATCGAATTTCAAATATCTTTTTCAATTTAAACTCGGCTGAAACGAGTGACGAAATGCAAAAAATTGCTCAAGACGTTTCGCCTCTATTATCTGAATTTGGAAACGATGTTCGCTTGAATGCCGCATTGTTTGCCAAAGTAAAAACCGTTTATGAGCAAATGGATTCTTTGAACTTAAATCCGGAGCAAACAACACTGTTGGATAAGCAATACAAAAGCTTTTCCCGAAATGGAGCCAATTTACCTGAAGACAAGAAAAATCAATTACGAGAAATCGACAAAGAATTATCGAAATTAAGCTTAAAATTTGGAGAAAATCTCTTGGCCGAAACCAATGCTTTTGAACTGCACCTAACAGATGAAAAAGACTTAGCAGGTTTACCGGAAGGGACAATCGAAGCTGCTCGTTCATTGGCGAAAGCCCAGGAAAAAGAAGGCTGGATTTTCACCTTAGATCATCCAAGCTACATTCCGTTTGTTACTTATGCCGACAATCGTGAATTACGTAAAAAAATATCCATCGCTTTTGGAGCCAGATGTTTTCAAAATAACGAATTCGACAATCAAGAAATTGTTTTAAAAATTGCCAAACTGCGTTTCGAAAGAGCCAATCTTTTGGGTTATAAAACCCACGCCCATTTTGTTCTTGAAGAACGTATGGCCGAAAGCCCAGAAAAAGTATTATCATTTTCTAATGATTTATTAGCCAAAGCAAAACCGGCTGCACAAAAAGAATTTGCTCAATTATCGGCTTTCGCCAAAGAATCGGACGGAATTGAACAACTTGAAAAATGGGACGGCGCTTATTATGCGGAAAAATTGAAACAACAATTATTCAATTTGGATGACGAGAAATTGAAACCGTATTTTCAATTGGAGAAAGTATTGAATGGCGCTTTCACTATTGCCGAAAAACTATACGGATTGACTTTTACAGAGGTTTTCGATATCGATAAATACCACGAAGAAGTAACCACTTATGAAGTAACAGACAAAAACAAAGAATTGGTTGCTGTTTTCTATGCCGATTTCTTTCCGAGAAAAGGAAAACGAAACGGTGCCTGGATGACTTCTTTCAAATCGCAATATATTAAAGACGGTAAAAACGAAAGACCACATATTTCGAATGTCTGTAACTTTACAAAACCTACTGAAACCAAACCGTCTCTTTTAACATTTAATGAAGTGACAACCTTGTTTCATGAATTTGGTCACGGATTGCACGGAATGTTGGCCAACACCACATATCCAAATCTTTCGGGAACATCTGTTTATTGGGACTTTGTGGAATTACCAAGTCAGATTATGGAAAACTGGTGCTACGAACCAGAAGCTTTGGCTTTGTTTGCACACCATTACGAAACTGGCGAAGTTATACCGCAGGAATATGTTCAAAAAATCAAAGAGAGTGCAAGTTTCCAGGAAGGAATGGCAACAATGCGTCAATTGAGTTTTGGATTATTGGACATGGGTTGGCACGGACAAGACCCTACGAATATAACTGATATCAAAACTTTTGAAACCGAGCAATTTACTTCCACACAACTGTATCCAGACGTAGCCGAAAATGCAATGAGTACTGCATTTTCACATATTTTTCAAGGAGGTTATTCTTCTGGTTATTACAGTTACAAATGGGCAGAAGTATTGGATGCTGATGCCTTTGATTATTTCTTAGAAGAAGGAATATTTAATACTGAAGTAGCCGAAAAATTCAAAGAAAATGTACTTTCAAAAGGCGGAACAGAACATCCTATGATTTTATACAAACGTTTCAGAGGTCAGGAACCAAAACCGGATGCTTTGTTAAAAAGAGCGGGATTGCTGTAAATTGTTAGACTTTTAAAGATATAAAAACCGAGGCAGAGATGCTTCGGTTTTTTTAATTCAAAAACTATATTTTTATAAAAGACATTTAACTAATTTTCTTTTGGAAAGGAATAGGGAATTAAGATTTTAAAATAAAATACAAAAACATTTTTTAATCATTATTAGATCCTCTTATCGCCATTGTATAATACAGAAATATTGTCAGTGTATTGATAAACAAATGCTCAAGAAAAACATAAATACTCATAGGAGGTACAAACCAGCTAAAAACGCAGGTACCTAAGTAGGCACTAATATACAGCATAGCCTTTTGATAAAAAATTACAATGTTTTTATTTATTTGAAATAGCACCAACAGCAACAAAGCCAATCTATTGTTTACGGCAATTGAAAAAACTAAAGAAAATGCACAGACAAAAATTGTAACACCAAAATAGGATCCAATCATTAGCGGCCAAATAAAACAGATAAAGAAATTCCATCCAAAAAACAACAACAAAAATTGCAGGAAAGTAAATCTAAACCTTAAAAAGTATATTTCCTCATTCATAAATATTTCAAATAATTTATAAAAAGACAACTAGTAACCACCAAACAATAGGAATACTTTCCGTCCAAAACGAAGTGTAGTATTTGGAACGTTTTTCATTGGCAAAAGCCAAAAACAAAGCTGTAATAGTGGCAATAATAATCATTAATACCAAATGCACGATATTGTACTTGAAATTACTATTAAACAATTCCAAAACACAAAAAATAATCAATAAAAGATAACCAAGATTTTTAGTTTTCTTCACCCCTATTTGCTGCGGAACGGTTTTCAAATGGGGATCATCATTGGCCAAATCAATAATTTCAAAAATAAGAATAAGCACAAAAACCAATATAAATCGTTGAACGCTTTTTAGATAGAAATCCGAGGTTATTGCAATTCCGGCATCCAGAATAGGTAATACTAAAGTTACTCCAACCCAACACAAAGAGACAATATAAATTTTGACACCAGCCCAATTTCTGGCATTTTTCCGATTTGGAAAAAATGGTAATGTGTACAATAAAGTCAGGGATAAAACCCCTATCGAAATAATTTGAGTAATGCGTTGCAATTGAAAAAAGTAAAAACCAACCGCCAAAAAAGAAAAAACACTGAACAAAACAATGAGCTTTAAACTATGGCGTATTTTTATTTTATGTGTTCGAGCAAAACTATCATACTTAACAAAATTATATCCCACAATAGTTCCAAAAAAAGCAAAATTTGCTATCGGCTTATCCTCCGGAATGTGGAACATAAAATTAGTCATTTGCACCAAAGAATACACAGACAAAGCAACGTGTATACTGCTGTTTATATAAAATTTGAGAATACTTTTTAAAACCTTCATCAAACAAATTTAATCAATTGTTAATAAATCAGTCCATTAGTTGAAAAATCCCTATAAAATCAAGTTAAAAAAGGGCTTTATTAAGAGATTAATATTTATTTTTGCACCACAAAAAAACACAACGCTTTTATTTCTACACTAAATAGTCTTGATTGGACCGAAATTCAAATATAAATGAATATTTAAACAATCAGGCTTTTCCTTTAGATTTAAAAAAACAAATAGCAACTACATACACATGAAAACAGATTCTTTTGCTTTAAGACACATTGGCCCGAGAGAAACAGATTTACAACACATGTTGAAAACCATAGGAGTTGACTCCATAGAGCGACTTGTTTATGAAACACTCCCGGATGATATTCGTCTAAAAGCTCCTCTTGCATTAGACCCTGCTATGACCGAATATGAATATGCCAATCATATCGCCCAATTGGGAAGCAAAAACAAAATGTTTCAATCTTACATAGGTTTAGGATACAACCAAGCTATTGTTCCAGCGGTTATTCAAAGAAATATTTTTGAAAACCCAGGATGGTACACTGCTTACACTCCTTACCAAGCCGAAATTGCGCAAGGTCGTCTGGAAGCTATTTTAAATTTCCAAACTATGGTAGTTGAACTTACCGGAATGGAAATCGCCAATGCTTCTTTATTGGACGAAGCAACTGCAGCAGCCGAAGCAATGGCATTACTATTTGATGTAAGAACACGCGATCAAAAGAAAAACAATATCAATAAATTCTTCGTTTCTGAAGAAATATTACCACAAACTTTATCTGTTTTAGAAACTCGTTCTACTCCTATCGGAATAGAATTGGTTGTTGGAAACCACGAAACTTTTGATTTCTCATCAGACTTTTTTGGAGCTATCCTTCAATATCCAGGGAAATATGGTCAAGTAAACGACTATACTTCATTTATTGCAAAAGCTGCTGCAAACGAAATAAAAGTAGCCGTTGCTGCCGATATTTTGAGTTTAACAAAATTAACTCCTCCTGGAGAAATGGGAGCTGCAGTAGTAGTTGGAACAACACAACGTTTCGGAATTCCGTTGGGTTATGGTGGGCCACACGCTGCTTATTTTGCTACCAAAGACGAGTACAAACGTTCTATGCCAGGAAGAATCATCGGGGTAACTGTTGATACTAATGGAAACCGTGCACTTCGTATGGCTTTGCAAACTCGTGAACAACACATCAAACGTGACAAAGCGACTTCAAACATCTGTACTGCGCAAGTTTTACTTTCAGTAATGGCTGGAATGTACGCTGTATATCACGGACCAAAAGGTTTGCAATATATCGCTGATAAAGTTCACGCTTTGACGGCAACTTTGTCAAACGAATTGGAAAAACTAGGTTTACAACAAACCAATACTGCTTTCTTCGACACTATTGTAATCAAAGCTGACGCTCAAAAAGTTCGCACCATTGCAGAACAAAATGAAGTTAACTTCTACTACATAGACGACAATACGGTTTCTATCTCTTTGAATGAAACTACAAGCATTGCCGATATCAATAAAATTGCTACTATTTTCGCTTCCGCAAATGGTAAGCAAGCAACAACAATCGAAACTTTATCAGAGGCAAATCATTTCCCAGAGGATTTAAACAGAACATCATCTTTCTTACAACACGATGTTTTCAATCAATACCACTCGGAATCAGCGATGATGCGTTACATCAAAATGTTGGAACGTAAAGATTTATCATTGAATCACTCAATGATTTCTTTGGGTTCTTGTACAATGAAACTAAACGCAGCTTCAGAGATGTTGCCATTAAGCAATGCCCTTTGGAACAATATTCACCCATTTGCGCCGCTAGATCAAGCACAAGGATACCAAGAAATGTTGTCTAAACTAGAGCAACAATTAAATGTAATTACTGGTTTTGCAGGAACTACTTTGCAACCTAACTCAGGAGCACAAGGAGAATATGCAGGATTAATGGTAATTCGTGCATACCACCAATCTCGTGGTGATCACCACAGAAACGTTGCTTTGATTCCATCATCGGCTCACGGAACCAATCCGGCTACTGCAGCAATGGCGGGTATGAAAATAATCGTTACCAAAACATTAGAAAACGGAAATATAGACGTTGAAGATTTACGTCAAAAAGCAATTGAGCACAAAGACGATTTAGCCTGTTTGATGGTTACTTACCCATCGACTCACGGAGTTTTTGAAAGCGCCATTATCGAAATCACAAGAATAATCCACGAAAACGGTGGACAGGTTTATATGGACGGTGCCAATATGAATGCACAAGTTGGTTTAACCAACCCAGCAACCATTGGAGCTGACGTTTGTCACTTGAACCTTCACAAAACATTTGCAATCCCTCACGGTGGTGGTGGACCAGGTGTTGGACCAATTTGCGTGGCTGAGCATTTAGTTCCATTCTTACCATCAAACCCAGTTATCCCAACAGGAGGAAGCAGTGCCATTACAGGTATTTCTGCAGCACCTTGGGGATCT
>NZ_DASTTN010000375.1:0-7477 GCF_035760125.1 Flavobacterium sp. | reverse complement strand
GAAATGAACTGGTTTGTTTCACTGGAGACAGGTATTTTGAAGGAGTAAAATCGTTAAGTGAAGAATTACTGGGGGAAGAAGCTCTTTTTCCAGCCGGACCATTTCTTATATCTTCTCGTTTAAAAGTTCCAGTGGTTTTTGTTTATGTAATGAAAGAACCCAATTTACATTACCACCTTTATACCAGAGAAGCTACCGTAAAGCATCGTGACGAAAAAGGGTTGTTGAAAGAATATGCCCAAAGCGTTGAAATGATGGTGAAAAAATACCCATTGCAATGGTTTAATTATTTTGATTTCTGGAATAAAATAGGATAATCAATAATTTTAAACCACGTTTTTTTTGTGGTGCAGACTTCTGTTTTTAACGAAAAGTATTCCATAAACCAATTTTCTTGCTTTCTAAATTGTGAATGGAAAAAAGATGAATTCCATTTTTTTATGAATTTGGTAATTTGGGTGTAATTAGTTAATATTTAGTTTTTTAGTTTTTATTTTTTCTTATTTCTAATTCAATGTGTTTTTTTGCTACGAAAGAAATAAAATAGTAATTAGGATTAATTATAAATTTTGAGTTATTTTCGTTTTTATAAAACGAACCCAAATGAAAAACGTTCTTGTAATCTATTATTCACAATCCGGACAGCTCGAATCAATTGCTAGAAATATTGCAAAACCACTTTTGAATTCAGATACTGTAAATGTTTTATTTCATGAAATTCAGTTAGAAAAGCCATTTCCATTTCCATGGAATAATGAGGCGTTTTTTGGAGCTTTTCCAGAATCTTTTTTGCAAATTCCAACAGCGTTGAAGCCTGTTTCAGAAGAAATAATGAATACCAAATTTGATTTGATTCTTTTGAATTATCAGGTCTGGTACTTAACTCCTTCGATTCCCATAAATTCTTTTTTGAAAAGCCCTGAAGCAAAAATACTATTGAGTAACACTCCTGTTGTGACCATAAACGGTTCCAGAAATATGTGGGTAATGGCGCAAGAAAAAGTGAAAGTGTTATTGAAGCAGAACAATGCGTTATTGAAAGGAAATATTGCTTTAGTTGATAGAGTAGGGAACTTAATAAGCGTTATTACAATCGTAGAATGGATGTTTTCAGGAGTAAAGAAAAGATATCTTGGAATCTTTCCATTGCCAGGAGTTTCGGATAAGGATATTAATGAGTCCACAAAATTTGGTGAAGTAATTCTTTCTGGCTTAAAAGAAAATAATTGGGGTAATTTACAATCTAAATTAGTTGAAATTGAAGCGGTTAAAATTAGTTCGTATTTAGTTACAGTCGATAGAACAGCCAATAAGATTTTTACAAAATGGTCCAATTTGATTATAAATAAAGGAGAATCCAGAAAGTTTTGGATAAAGGTTTTTAAAGTGTATTTGTTATTGGCTATCTGGTTAATCTCACCAATAGTTTATATATTGCACCTTCTTACTTATCCGTTAAAGGTTCAAAAAATAAGGAAAGAATTAGAATATTATAAAGGAGTAAATTAGATTATTATGTTTGATGTATATATTACAAAAGCGGCCAAATGTTTACCAAATGAAGCTATTTCTAATGATGAAATGGAAGATTATTTGGGTTTGATAAATGAAACCGCATCCAAAGCCAGAAGACTGATATTAAGAAATAATAAGATTGTTAGTAGGTATTACGCTTTGGACAAAAACGGAAAAAGTACTCATAATAATGCTGAATTGACGAATAATGCCATTCAGGGATTATTTGATGAAAATTTCAAAGCCCAAGACATGGAATTATTGTCTTGTGGCACAACTACTCCAGATGTTCTAGTGCCTTCTCATGCATCAATGGTACATGGATTATTGAAGAATAAATCGTTAGAATTAAATTCTTCATCAGGAGTATGTTGCGCAGGGATGAATGCTTTGAAATTTGGTTATCTTTCTATAAAATCCGGTAATACTAAAAATGCAGTTTGTGCTGGTTCCGAAAAATTATCCACTTGGATGTTGGCTAATAAATTTGAAAATGAAGTTGTCAATTTAAAGAACCTTGAAGAACAACCGATTCTGGCTTTCAAAAAAGATTTTTTGCGTTGGATGTTGTCTGATGGGGCTGGAGCTTTTTTATTAGAAAATAAACCAAATGGTGCAATCTCTTTAAAAATTGAATGGATGGAAGCTTTCTCATACGCATACGAGCTGGAAACGTGTATGTATGCTGGTGGAGATAAAATGGAAAACGGAGAAATAAAGCCTTGGAACGATTACAGTCCAGATCAATGGTTGAATGAATCTTTGTTTGCTTTCAAACAGGATGTTAAATTATTGGACGAATTTATTTTGGTTAAAGGTTCTCAGAGTATGGGAGAGGCTTTGTCCAAAAACAACATTTCGGCAGATGAAATTGATTTCTTCCTGCCACACGTTTCTTCCCATTATTTTGTGGATGGATTGAGTAAAGCATTGGCAGAAAGAGGTATGGTTATACCAATGGAAAAATGGTTTATGAATTTGGCTTATGTAGGGAATGTTGGTGCAGCTTCAATTTATTTGGCTTTAGAAGAATTAATGGGTTCCGGAAAATTGGAAAAAGGAAATAAAATACTTTTATCTGTTCCAGAAAGCGGTCGTTTTTCTTATGCCTATGCTTATTTAACGGTTTGTTAATGGCAGTGGCTGAAAATCCAATAGGAGGTAAAGATTTTGTCGAAACTTTAATTCCTCAAAGATTCCCATTTGTAATGGTGGATAAATTGTATTCTTATTCTGAAACAGAATTGATTTCAGGATTTACAATACAAAGCAATGCTATTTTCTTGGAAAAAGATAATTTTCTTGAGTCAGGAATAATAGAACACATGGCACAATCTGTGGCATTGCATACTGGATATCAGTTTTATTTGAGAAATGAACAAGCCCCTACAGGTTATATTGGATCCGTAAAAGATATTGTAATACATAAATTGCCCAAGCTTCATGACGAAATAAGAACAACAGTTTCGATACTACAGGAATTTGGAGGAATTACTTTGGTTGATGTTGTAACAAAATTAAACGATGTTGAAATAGCAAAAGGTCAAATGAAGACTGTTTTGGCTAAATAACTTAGAACACCGTGAATAAAAAAGAAACCTCAAATCCAGTTGATATAAAAAAGTATCTGCCACATCGTGCTCCGATGCTGATGGTGGATTTGATTTTGGAAATGGATGACGAACAAGTGGAAACCGTTTTTGAAATTAAACTAGGCAATATTTTTCTGGAAAATGGTTTTTTTACAGAATCAGGCTTAGTGGAAAACATGGCTCAAACGTGTTCATCTGTAGTTGCCAAAGATTATTTTATCGATGAAAATTATAATGACAAGGAGGGTGTGGATGTTGTTGGTTTTATTAGCGGTATCAAAACGTTAAAAATTCATGCTCTGCCAGAAGTTGGGAATGTTATATATACAAAAGCTTTGTTAGTATCCAAATTCATTACAGATTCATATAGTTTGTGTACCATGAAATGTCAAACTTTTAGAGGTGATGAATTGCTTTTAGAAGGTGAGATTACACTATTTATTCAAGAAAATAAATCATAGTAATAGTATGAAAAAAGAAGAAGTTCCTCAAGACAAAGGCAATCTTTCCAATAAAAACATGAAGGAGTTGGTTTATGCCACAGACGAAAAAGGCAATTACACCACTGCTTTGAGCACTGGTTGGGAACCCAAAACTATTGCGTTATCAAATTCTATTGAAGAAATTAGTGAACGAATTGCTATCGCAAAAGCACAAGTTGAGAATAATGAGGTTAGTCCCATTTGTTATTATATGGAGTTTTGCAGAATGGATATTGGGGTACTTTCGAGCTATGTCGGGATGTGGCAATGGCGTGTAAAAAGACACTTCAAACCCAAAGTTTTTGCAGGATTAAGCGATTCCATTTTAAAAAAATATGCGGAATCATTCAATATTACTATAGAAGAATTGAAAAATTTTAAAACAAATTAATGGAAACAAATTTTATACATCATCAATCGGCTCATTGTGAGAATGGAGTTGCTTCCAATTTGTTAAAACATAATGGATTGAATATTAGTGAACCAATGATTTTCGGAATTGGTTCCGGGCTTTTCTTTGTTTATTTGCCTTTTTTAAAAGTGAATTATGCGCCAGCCATCAGTTACAGACCGATGCCAGGACAAATTTTTAATAAAGCTGCCAAACGTTTAGGTTTAAAAATTAAAAGACAGAAATTCTCCAGTGAAGCCAATGCTATTAAAGCTTTGGACGAAAATTTAAAAAATAATATTCCTTCCGGATTACAAGTGGGAGTGTATAACTTAACGTATTTTCCTGACGAATATCGTTTTCATTTCAATGCCCACAACTTGGTGGTTTATGGAAAAACTGAAACGGATTATTTAATCAGTGATCCCGTTATGGAAAACGTAACGACGCTGACTCATGCTGAATTAAATAAAGTTCGTTTTGCCAAAGGTGCTTTTGCTCCCAGAGGTCAAATATATTATCCGATTCAGGTTCCTGCCAATGTAGATTTGAAGGGAGCGATTATCAAAGGGATTAAAAATACCTGTCGTGATATGTTGGCACCAATGCCAATAATAGGTGTTCGTGGAATTCGACTTGTTGCCAAGCTGATTAAAAAATGGCCTGTGAAAGAAGGAACTAAAAAAGCCAATCATTATTTGGCTCAAGTAGTCAGAATGCAAGAAGAAATAGGTACTGGTGGAGGTGGTTTCCGATTTATATACGCGGCTTTTTTACAGGAAGCGGCAGTTGTGTTAGGAAATGATGAACTAAAGACCTTATCGCTGGAAATGACGGCTATTGGTGATTTATGGAGAGATTTTGCGGTTGAAGCTTCTCGTGTTTATAAAAACAGAAGTACCAAAGTAGATGTTTACAATACGCTTTCAGACGAGCTTTTAGCCATTGCCGATAAAGAAGAAGTATTTTTTAAGAAGTTGAAAAAAGCAATAAGCTAAAAAAATACTGTCATTTTGAAATCCATTATTAAAATATCAAATCTCTCTAAAATATACAAAGATGCCGAAATGTATTCTTTGAATGATTTTTCTTTAAATATAAAAGAAGGACAAATTTTTGGTCTACTGGGGCCAAACGGTGCTGGGAAAACTACTTTGATATCAATACTTTGTGGGTTGATAAAACCTACTTCAGGTTCTTTTACAATTGATAATTTGGTTTACGCTAAAAATGCAAATGAAATCAAAAAAATAATTGGTGTCGTACCCCAGGAATACGCTTTGTATCCAACTTTAACAGCTAGAGAAAATTTGCTTTATTTTGGTAGTATGTACGGTTTAAAAGGGAATGACCTTAAAGAAAAAGTGATTGACAGCCTTGATTTTTTGGGATTACTGAAATTTGCTGACAAACGAATAGAGACTTTTTCGGGTGGAATGAAACGCCGTGTCAATTTGATTGCCGGAATTCTGCATAATCCCAAAATACTTTTCCTTGACGAACCAACTGTAGGTGTTGATGTGCATTCTAAAAATGTAATTATTGGGTATCTTAAGGAACTCAACAAAACAGGAACTACGATTATTTATACTTCGCATCATTTATCGGAGGCTCAGGATTTTTGCACCGATATTGCCATCATCGATGGAGGAATCATTCATGCCGAAGGAACTCCAAAGAATTTAATTGAAGCCACTGTAAATGCCAGAAATCTGGAAGATGTTTTTATTTCATTAACCGGAAAAGAATTGAGAGATGTTATATAAACTTTGGATGTCTGTTTATAAAGAATTCCTGTTGCTAAAAAGGGATATGGGTGGCGTAGTGACGCTGTTTTTGATGCCATTGGTGTTGATTATAACGGTAACGCTTATTCAGGACAGCAGTTACAAAAAAGATAATAATGTCAAAATCCCTATTCTTTTGGTCGATTATGACAAAGGAAATGTCTCTAAAACGATATTTGATAATTTGCAAAAAAGTAACGTTTTTAGTGTTGTTACCACTATAGACAATAAGCCAATTACGGAGACTGTTGCCAAAGAAGCTGTTTTCAAAGGGAAATACCAATTGGCAATTATTATTCCGTCGCATTTAAGTACCGATTTGCAAGCCAAGATTGACCAAAATGTCCAAAAAATTGTCAGCAGTCTGGGCTTTGCAGATTCTTCGGCAACAAAATCAAATGCTAAATTGGTTGACCAAAAAGAAGTCAAACTCTATTTCGACCCTGCCGTGCAGCTGAGTTTTAAAAGTGGAGTGATGAATGGAATTGATAAAATGATTTCCCAAATAGAGACCAAATCCATTTACACTACTTTTCAAGACCAATTAGGGGAGGATGATGCCAAATTTGAACAAAAAAGCTTTATCACATTCAAAGAGATTGTCCCTAAAATCAATAATAAAGACATTACACCAAATTCAGTGCAGCACAATGTTCCGGCTTGGACTCTTTTTGCCATTTTTTTTATTGTAATTCCTTTGTCAATCAACATGGTGAAAGAGAAAACGCAAGGAACTTTTGTTCGATTGCGCACCAATCCTGTTTCCAATTTAATTGTTTTGGCAGGTAAAACAGTGATGTATTTAATCATTTGCCAAATTCAGTTTTACATGATGATTGCTGTTGCCATATTTTTGTTTCCACATTTAGGGTTACCTGCGCTTAATGTAGAAGGAAATCTTATTTTGATGAGTATTGTTGCTTTGTTTTCTGGTTTAGCGGCGATAGGTTTCGGTATTTTATTGGGAACCATTGCCAAAACCCAAGAACAATCGGCTCCTTTTGGTGCTACGGCAGTGATTATTTTGGCGGCCATTGGTGGCGTTTGGGTTCCTGTATTTGCTATGCCAAAAATTATGCAAGTCATTGCGCAATCCTCACCAATGAATTGGGGACTGGAAGCATTTTATGATGTACTTTTGCGCAACGGAACATTTTTGGATTTGGTTCCAGAATTATTTTTATTATTTTTATTTTTCGTAGTTACCACAACATTAGCATTGCTGTATGATAAGAAGAAAAGAGCTGTATAAAGAGGCAACCGATTTGACCGTTTCAGAAGAGATTCGAGTGCGATTCAACGAAACTGACCCACTCGGAATAGTGTGGCACGGCTATTATATTACCTATTTTGAAGATGGAAGAGAAGCTTTTGGCCGTTATCATGGAATTTCCTATTTGGATATTGCTGATCGTGGTTATACTACTCCCATTGTGAAATCGACTTGTGAGCATAAATTATCGTTGCGTTATGGCGATGTGATTCGCATTGAAACCACTATTGTTGATACTCCAGCGGCAAAAATGATTTTTAGATATAGGATATTTGATGCCAAAAATGAAATTGCCTGTACTGGGGAAACTGTTCAGGTTTTTTTGGATAATCAAGGTGAGCTAATGTTGACGAATCCTCCATTTTTTGAAGAATGGAAGCGAAAAGTAGGTTTAATAAAAGAATGATAAAAGAAGTATATATAACCGAAACGAATTG
>NZ_DASTTN010000374.1:0-2233 GCF_035760125.1 Flavobacterium sp. | reverse complement strand
GGCTGGATTTATTGATATCCAAATCAATGGTGGCGAAAAGCATTATTTTAGCCAAAGTCCAACAGAAGAAACGATTCATGACATATATGAATCCAGTTTAAAGTACGGAACAACTCATACACTACCTTGTTTAATATCATCATCAAATGAAACTATCCTTCAAGGGATTGAAGCTGTTCGTTCGTATCGATCAAAGTACAAAAACGGAGTATTGGGAATGCATTTAGAAGGACCTTTTTTGAATCCTTTGAAGCGAGGTGCACATAGTTTGAATCAGGTTCGGAAACCTACTAACTCGGAGTTGGAAGAGATTATTCGATATGGCAAAGATGTTATAAAAGTTATCACTATTGCACCTGAGTGTTTTTCAGAGGAACAATTGGAAATGCTTTTGGAAAGCGGTATTGTTATTTCGGCGGGGCATTCAACAATGACTTACGAAGAATCTCAATATTACTTTTCTAAAGGAATAAATCTAGTAACTCATTTATTTAATGCGATGACTCAGTTTGGGCATCGGGAACCAGGATTGGTGGGAGCAACTTTTGAAAATGATGTAGTCTATGCACCAATTATTCTTGATGGAGCCCATTGTGATTATGCTGCGGCAAGATTAGCTTATAAATTAAAAAAAGAAAAATTCTTTTTGATTACTGATGCCGCATTTTTAGGACGTAAAGTTTCTAATTTTAAATGGGAAAATTTTGATGCCCATCTGGAAAACGGTTTTTATAGAAATGATGAAGGTAATTTGGCAGGAGCTAGCATCTCAATGGATGAAGCCGTTCGTAATGCCAATCAACATTTGAATGTGACTATAGATGAGGCCGTAAAAATGGCAACTTCCCGAGTGGCAAGTGCAATTAAAATGGAAGATAAATTGGGCAAAATAAAATCGGGATATCCAGCCAGTTTTGTTCGTTTTAATAATGATTTATCGAAAGTTGAATCGTTAGTTTTCAATAAAGTATAAAGGAATATATTTTGAGTGAAATAAATAAAGCTAAAAGATTGTTAAGCGTAGTTAAGTTTAAAGAATGGAAAAGTATTTTTGCAGGGATAGTTTTCGCTTTTCTTTGGTCTTCTGCTTCAACTGCAACCAAAATTGGATTGGTTTCTGCTCAACCCTTTGTAATATCTATTTTTAGATTTCTCATCGCGGGAAGCATTATGTTATTCGTTTCCCACATAATGTTGGGAAATCGATTGCCAGTGAAAAGTGAATGGATACAAATTAGTATTTATGGATTTCTAAATATTACATTTTATCTCGGGTTATATGTTATTGCCATGCAACAAGTTTCTGCAGGTTTGGGGAGTTTGGCAGTCGCTACGAATCCAGTTTTTATTGCGATGATGTCTGCCTTTTGGTTTTCTCATAGAATCAAGTTCAAAAATATTCTGAGTTTATTATTGTGTTTTATGGGAGTGGTTTTGGCGGCCTATCCACTTTTGCAAAACAGTTATGCAACACCTTTTGGGATAATAGTTTTATTGATAAGCATGATTGCTTATTCACTGGGTACAATTTATTACTCCCGGGTGAATTGGAATGGGTTGACCATTCTGGCTATCAATGGATGGCAGACTATTTTGGGAGGTATTTTTTTACTGCCAGCTTTATACGCAACTTATCAATCAGACAAAAATAGTTTTGACACCTCTTTTTGGGCTTCGGTTTGTTGGTTGGCTATTCCGGTTTCGATAGGCGCAGTTCAGTTTTGGCTTTATTTATTAAAAAGTAATCCAATCAAAGCTTCGTATTGGCTGTTTTTGTGCCCAATATTTGGTTTTTTGATTGCTCATTTTATAATGAAAGAGCCCATTACTTTTTATACTTTTTTTGGTGTCGCTCTTGTTATAAGCGGATTATACATAGTTCAAAAGAAAAGCAAATCCTGAATTTTAAGACTTATAGTTTTTGTTTAAAAAAATAACTTATTGTTAAACAGTTGTTATTGAGGAATAAAAGAATAAAAGAGATTTTTACTAAAAAATTGATCTCAATGTTTAAAGAATAATAAAATTTATTAAAAATAAGAAAATGGAAAACACATTAGAATCAGAAAGAGAGATAAGCTTCAAAAAAGCGGGTCAGTTTGAAGATACCCGTTTTGAAAAAATCCACAACGTAATTTTTAAAAATTCAACGGATGCTTCAATAATCGTTGCTCAAGAGATTGCCGATTTAATTCGTTCCAAACAAGAAAAGAACAAAAAGTGTGTATTAGGA
>NZ_DASTTN010000373.1:0-2375 GCF_035760125.1 Flavobacterium sp. | reverse complement strand
TAGAGCTTAATCCTTTTTGATTACTTTTGCAGCTTATATTGATTTAAAATGACAAAAAATAAAAAAACCTTAGTTCTTGGAGCAACTGCTAAACCAGAAAAAGCAGCATTCAAGGCTATTGAGATGTTGGTTGCCAAAGGGCATTCAGTGCTTGCTTTGGGACAAAATGCAGGAGAAGTAGCAGGGGTTAAAATAAATACCAAAGCAATCCCAGTTAAAAATATTGATACCATTTCGCTATATCTAAATCCAAATCGTCAAAGGGATTATTATAATTATATTGTCGATGCCAAGCCCAAACGTGTTTTGTTCAACCCAGGAACCGAAAATCCAGAATTTTACCAATTGTTGGAATTGAATAATATAAAATATGAAGCTGCCTGTACATTGGTTCTGCTAACATTAAATAAATATTAATTTTTTAAGGATCTATTTCCAGCTGTCCGCTATATCTTTTTTTCTCTTTTGAAAAAAAGAGAAAAAAAGGATGCAGCTACCATCTGGGATAAGCCATAACAATCAATAATTTTAATTGAAGCAATTTTTTTGAGAAATATTGGGCTTTTGCCTGGCGAGAAAAAGAATTGTCTTTGTTTGTTTCAAAACCGAAGTATTGTCTTTTAAAATAGATTCAATTTTCTAAATGGCAGTTTACCAAATTGCTTACTTTTGTATCCATGGAATTTTCTTCAAAACTAATAGAGAAAGCAGTTAATGAAATGGCTCAATTGCCAGGAATTGGTAAAAGAACCGCCTTGAGATTGGTCTTGCATATTTTAAAGCAACCCAAAGAACAGGCTGCTTTTTTAGCTCAAGCATTAGTCACGATGCGTGAGGAAATCAAATATTGCAATAGCTGTCATAACATATCAGATAGCGAAGTTTGTGAAATTTGTGCCAACCCAAGTAGAAACCATCAAATTATTTGTGTTGTCGAGGATATTCGAGATGTAATGGCAATCGAAAATACAGGCCAATTCAGAGGGATCTATCATGTTTTGGGAGGTAAAATTTCGCCCATTGATGGGATAGGGCCTAGTCAGCTTACTATTTCTAAGTTGGTTGAGAAAGTTAAGTTAGGTCAAGTCAAAGAGATAATATTCGCTTTAAGCTCAACAATGGAGGGAGATACCACCAATTTTTATATCTATAAACAAATTGCAGATTTGTCTGTAGTAGTTTCAACAATAGCTAGAGGAATTGCCGTTGGAGATGAATTAGAATACGCAGATGAAGTGACTCTAGGTCGAAGTATATTGCAAAGAGTGCCTTTTGAAAAATCACTAAAAACCAATTAGGTAGTTTATTAAGCTTGACGCTTTTTTAATACTATTTGAAAAACTATATTTGTTACTAAATTAACACGAATGAACAAACGCTTAGTCTTTTTTTATTTATTTATCAGTATGTTATTTGCATCCTGTATTCCAGTAAAGGATTTGGTTTATCTTCAAAAAAAGGATAATTCTTCCAATGAAGGGCCAGTCGTAATGGTAGAATCAAAACCTTATCGTTTGCAAACACATGATGTGTTAAATATCACTATTAAAGCCTCAGATCCAAAACTTGTAACTATTTTTAATCCAACTGCCAATGGTTCTGAAACAGATCAATCGGTATCCGGTTTGTATTTTGATGGATTCACTGTAGACGATCATGGAAACATCCGAATTCCAGTTTTAGGGGAGATGAATGTTATGGGATTTACTTTGGAGGAAGTTCGTATTAGTATTGAAAAACAATTGTTAGCCGATTATTTTAAAGATAATGCCAGTATTTTTGTAGTGGTTAAATTGGCTGGTTTTCGATATACCATTAATGGAGAAGTAGGTAGTACAGGTACCAAAACTTTGTTTCAGGAAAAAGTAAATATAATGGAAGCTATTGCCAATGCTGGGGATATAACCACAACTGGGGATAGAAAAGCGGTAACTGTTATTAGACAAACTCCAAATGGAACCGAGATGAAGGATTTGGATTTAACGAACATCAATGTTATGAATTCACCGTATTACTTTTTACAGCCTAATGATTATATTTATGTAAAACCGCTTAAGCAAAAAACGTGGGGGACCGGTAGTACCGGAATTCAATCTTTGACAACCCTTATTACACTATTGTCTTTAGTTAGTACCACTTATTTGTTACTTAAAAAATAAAATCAATTTCCCAATATGTTAGATATTAAAGATTTTTCGGTTTTTGAAAATCAGCCCAGTTTTGATTTTAAGGGTTTTTTAATAAAGATATTAAGTTATTGGAAATGGTTTTTGCTATCCATAGTTATAGCATTAATGATTGCATATCAGGTTAATATACGCAAAGAAAAAATTTATGGAATTGAAACCCTAATTTCGGTTAAGGAAGAAACCAAT
>NZ_DASTTN010000372.1:0-2664 GCF_035760125.1 Flavobacterium sp. | reverse complement strand
CAACAGGGTGATTGATGTAGAGAAAGAAGTTTCCATTTTGTTTGGGGAAATCCTTAACGAATTCAATATCGATTTTTCTATTGACAGTTTTTATTCCAAAACTAGAAATTATTCGACTTACCTGACCATCAAAGATTTTGACGAAAGTTGGAATATCGCTAAACACAAAGTGGGAGCAGTAGAACCTAGCGGTTACACCCGAATTGGCGCTGCACTGCGACATGCAGGAGTTCGCCTCGATAAACGAAGCACAAAAAATAAATGGGTAATCCTGATTTCTGACGGAAAACCCAATGATTATGATAAATACGAAGGGAAATATGGAGTCAATGACGTGAAGCAAGCCCTTCGGGAACTCAATTCAAAAAACATTAATTCTTATGCATTGGCTATTGAAGCCGAAGCTAAATATTATCTGCCTCAAATGTTCGGGCAAAACCACTATCAGATTTTAACGACTCCTGTTGAGTTACTTCAATCGTTAGTGAAATTATACGAAAAGATAAAACACCAAAAATAACCAATAAACCATTTTTTTAATGAACCATTAAGGGATTAAGTTTTATTAAGGCAAAAGCTTAATGATTTGAAATGTTTTTCCAAAGCTTAATTTTCTTAATGTCTTAATGGTTAAAAAGATCTTTTAGAAAAGGAAATGGTCCAAAATAAAATTTAATTGAAATGACAGAAACAGTTCATACACCAGTATTGCCAGAAGGTCATCCAGTTTGGATTTACTTTCAGGAAAAAGAATTAATAGAGTCTCTTTTGCAAGAGATTACAAGTGTAAATCCATTGATTGATTTGCCTAAATACACCAACATATTCAATCAGTTATTTACGATAGAGAAACGATTTGCCCGCAAAGAAAATCAGCTTTTTCCTTTTTTAGAAAAAAAAGGTTGGGTTGGTCCGTCTCAGGGGATGTGGTCGTTCCATGATAATTTGAGAGAGCAGTTTCGCTTGATTCAGTATTATCTCAAAATGAATAATCCAGAAAGAGTTGGAACTAATACAACTTTTTTGGTGGACGGAATTTACAGATTAATGGAAGTTGAAGAAAACGTTTTGTTCCCAAATGCATTGGACATTCTTACCGAAAGTGATTGGATCGAAATGCGCAAAGGGGAAGAAGAAATTGGTTGGATGTTGTCCCAAACCCCACCGTCTTTCCCAAAAGTAGAATATGTACATCCGAGCGAAGATTTTACCATCAGGGAAATGCCTTTTTCATTAGAAAACACTTCTCATTTTGATGAAGGGTACATGACAGTGGAGCAGGTGAATCTGCTTTTCAGAACCATGCCGTTAGATTTGACTTATGTGGACGAAAATGACAGAGTGATTTTCTACAACAGAGGTGAAGAGCGCGTATTTCCTAGAAGTGCCGGAATCATTGGCCGTGAAGTAAAGTTTTGCCATCCTCCAAAAAGTGTGGGAACGGTTCTGAAAATCCTTGATGAATTCAGAAAAGGAGCCCAGAGCGAATCTTCTTTTTGGATTAACTACAAGGATCGCCTGATTTATATCCGCTATTTCGCCGTAAGAGATGCTAATAAAAATTACAAAGGCGTGATCGAAATGTCTCAGGATATTACGGATATCAAGAAAATTGAAGGCGAAAAAAGACTATTGGATTGGGAGTAAAAGACAGCAATTATGGAAACTCTAAAAATAAATTACAAAAACATCTATTATCCGCCGGGAGGAATCCTAATGTGGATTATCATTTTTCTGGAACTCATTACTTTCGGAATGGCATTGTTCGCTTTTGTGTATTACGGAAGTGAAAACGCCACTGTTTTTCACGAATCACGCATGAAATTGAATACCACTTTTGGTGCAGTAAATACAGTTTTCTTATTGGCAAGCGGTTTTTTTATGGCCAATGCAGTACAGCTATTTAAGGAAAATGATGTTCAGAAATCATCCGTATTCTTTAAGTTGGCTATGCTAGGAGGATTTTTATTCTTAGCACTTAAAAGTGTAGAATATTACCATAAAATAGAAAGTGGAATTTCATTGGATACCAATATGTTTTATACTTTTTATTGGTTATTGACAGGTTTCCATGTAATCCATGTTATTATGGGATTGGTTATTTTGGGTTGGACAAATTACGGAATGAAAAAGAAAAACTCCGATACCACCACCGAAGACGTTGAAGCATGTGCGGCTTTTTGGCATATGTGTGATTTGATTTGGCTGCTTTTATTTCCTATACTTTATTTATTTTTTTAGTAATGAAAAATTCACTAATTTTAGTCTTCGTATTGCTGTTAATCACCACTATTACAACATCTTGTGTGTCAAATTTGTTTAGTGTATCAGCTTTTGTCGCTCCTTTAATAATGGCTTTGGCTGCTTTTAAATTTCTATTGGTTGCTTTTCAATTTATGGAATTAAAAAAGGCGCATTCGTTCTGGAAAATCAGTTTAATACTAACTTTAGGATTGCTTGTGGTTTTAATTATTGGGATAAAATAAGGGTCTTAAAAAAAAGTTAAAAACATGATATTTATCATTAATTTTTTAAATCTCAAACTTTAATTTTACACTACAATAAAAAAAGACAAAACTATCCTTAATATAAAAAACCACTTTTTAAAACGAAACAATTATGAAACAATTATTCCATTTTAGCAAACCCTTTAAAATTATTGCT
>NZ_DASTTN010000371.1:0-7636 GCF_035760125.1 Flavobacterium sp. | reverse complement strand
TAGCACCTGGAAGCTCTACAAGAATTCTTCCTGACTCTCCTAATTTTTGAATATTAGGCTGTGTTACACCAAATTTGTCGATACGCTCTCTCAATACTTTATAAGCACTTTCAACAGACTCACCAACTTTTCTTTTAATTACTTTTTGAGCTTGTGCATCTGTCATTTGGAAATCAATTCCACCTTCACCTTGTAAACTTCTGTTTGCAAAGATATCTGGCGAAGCCAATTTTGTGTTTCCGTTTGAGTTAGCTTCAAAAGCTTCAAAAAACTTATTTAAATAGCTTTTGTTTCCTTCTAAATTTGCACTTGCATCAGCTAATGATTTATTAAATACCGGATTTTTAGAATTGTTAGCTAATCCTTTTAAAACGTCTTTAACAGAAATTTGAAGAATTACGTTAATTCCCCCTTCTAAGTCAAGACCTTTATTGATTTGTTTATCTTTTACTTCATTGAATGTAAAATCAGTAAAACCTAAGCTAAACACTTTTTCTTTACCAATTGAATCCAAATATTTTACTTCTTTCTCTGGGTTTCCGCCAGCAAAAGATTTTGCATCACTTTTAACTTTGCTTGAAACAAAAGTGAAAGAAAGTTGGTAAATACTTACCAATGCAAATAGAATTGCGAAAAATTTAATAAGTCCTTTATTCTGCATTATTACTAAAAATTAATTATTTTTTATTTATTATTTTTGTTTTAAACCCTATAAAATAAGCCATTACGTCATTTTTGAAAAACAAAAAAGAACTGCACGATTTACGTCATTTTTTTTAAACCGAGCAAATATATAATTAACGGAAAGATTAACCAATTTATTTATTAATTAAAATCAAAAAAAAGACTGCAGAAATTGCAGTCTTCTTTTTTTATACGTAAATTATTATGCCAAAACAGTTTTCAAATCAGCATTCATGCTTCTTACGGCCTCTGCACTTTTTGCAAAAGCAGCTTTTTCAGCATCATTTAATTTAATATCAACAATTTGCTCAATTCCGTTTTTACCTATAATACAAGGTACACCGATACAAATATCGCTTTGCCCGTATTCACCATCCAACATTACTGAACAAGCAATCATTTTCTTTTGGTCATTCAAAATACTATCTACCAAATAAGCAACAGAAGCTCCAGGCGCATACCAAGCAGAAGTTCCTAACAAACCAGTAAGTGTAGCTCCACCTACCATAGTAGCAGCAGCAACTTTCTCTAATTCTTCTTGAGATAAAAATTCAGAAACTGGAATACCATTATAAGCAGCCAATCTTGTCAAAGGAATCATTGTAGTATCACCATGTCCACCAATAACCATAGCAGAAATATCATTAGATGGTTTATCCAATGCCTTAGACAAATAATATCTAAAACGAGAACTATCCAAAGCTCCGCCCATTCCGATAATTCTGTTTTTCGGCAATCCAGTTGCTTTCAATGCTAAATAAGTCATTGTATCCATTGGATTAGACACCACCACTACAATACAATTTGGCGAATGTGCCAATACATTCTCTGCAACAGTTTTAACAATACCAGCATTGATTCCTATTAATTCTTCTCTCGTCATTCCTGGTTTTCTAGGAATTCCCGAAGTAATCACAACAACATCGCTATTTGCTGTTTTAGAATAATCATTAGTAACCCCTGAAACATTGGTATTAAAACCTGTATTTGTAGCACATTGCATGATATCCATAGCTTTACCCTCGGCAAAACCTTCTCTAATATCCAATAATACTACTTCACTTGCAATTCCTCTATAAGAAATTGAATCTGCACAGGATGCTCCCACATTCCCTGCTCCTACAATGGTAACTTTCATTTTTATTTGTTTTTTTTATTAATTTCAAACCAAAAAAGAAAAAACACAGTTACTCTAAAGACTACGCATCGATATTTGCGTAAACTGCATTTTTCTCGATAAACTCTCTTCTTGGCGGCACTTCATCACCCATTAACATTGAGAAAACTCGATCTGCTTCTACCAAACTGTCTATTGTAACCTGTCTCAATGTTCTGAAATTTGGATCCATCGTAGTTTCCCACAATTGCTCCGCGTTCATCTCTCCAAGACCTTTATATCTCTGAATTCCTGCACTTCCGCCCATTCTCTCATTCGCTTGATCGCGTTGAACATCTGTCCAGGCATATTCTTTTTTATTTCCTTTTTTAACTAAATATAAAGGAGGAGCTGCAATATATACGTGTCCTTCTTCAATCAGTTCTTTCATAAATCGGAAGAAAAAAGTCAAAATTAAGGTTGAAATATGGCTACCATCGACATCGGCATCACACATGATGATCACTTTATGGTAACGTAATTTCGATATATTCAAAGCTTTACTATCCTCTTCTGTACCAACGGTAACTCCAAGTGCAGTAAATATATTTCGAATCTCTTCATTTTCGAATACTTTGTGGTGCATTGCTTTTTCCACATTCAAAATCTTACCTCTCAAAGGTAAAATCGCCTGAAAAGCACGGTCACGACCTTGTTTTGCCGTTCCCCCTGCCGAATCTCCCTCGACAAGATATACTTCACATTTTGCTGGATCTTGCTCGGAACAATCTGACAATTTCCCTGGCAATCCACCGCCACCCATAACGGTTTTACGTTGCACCATTTCACGCGCTTTTTTGGCAGCATGACGTGCTTGGGCCGCAAGTATCACTTTCTGAACAATTACTCGAGCATCATTTGGATTTTCTTCCAAATAATTCTCAATCATTTCGCTCACTGCTTGACTTACCGGCGAAACAACTTCTCTATTTCCTAACTTCGTTTTTGTTTGACCCTCAAACTGAGGTTCAGCCACTTTTACAGAAATAATTGCAGTTAGACCTTCACGGAAATCATCTCCTGCGATATCAAACTTTAATTTATCCAACATCCCTGAGGCATCTGCATATTTTTTCAATGATCTTGTAAGACCCGTTCTAAAACCTTGAAGATGCGTTCCTCCTTCGTGTGTGTTGATATTATTTACATAAGAAAAAATATTCTCAGAGTAACTTGTATTATAGATCAAAGCTACTTCAACTGGAATTTCTCCTTTTTCGTGATCCATAGAAATTACATGCGCAATAATTGGCTCACGATTTCCATCTAAATATCTAATATATTCTTTTAGTCCTTCAGAAGAATGAAAAATTTCAGAAAGGAAATTTCCGTCTTTATCTTTTTCCCTTTTATCAGTAAAAGTAATAGTGATTCCTTTATTCAAAAATGACAACTCTCGCATACGAGAAGATAAAGTGTCATAAGAATATTCTATTGTTTGGGTAAAAATGGAAGGATCTGGATAAAAAGTAACGATTGTACCTCTTTTGGTAGTTTCGCCAATTTGCTTTACTGGATAAAGAGCTTTTCCTTTTTCGTATTCCTGTTCGTATATTTTTCCGTCACTACTGTGAACGGTTGCTCTTAAATGATTTGACAATGCATTTACAACAGAAACCCCAACACCGTGAAGTCCTCCAGAAACTTTATAAGAATCTTTATCAAATTTACCTCCAGCACCAATTTTGGTCATTACAACCTCTAATGCAGAAACACCTTCTTTTTTATGAATACCAACTGGAATACCACGTCCGTTGTCTTCAACAGAAATTGAACCATCTTCATTGATATCAACTCGTATCGTATCACAATGACCTCCCATTGCCTCATCGATAGAGTTATCTACTACTTCATAAACTAAATGATGTAACCCTCTTACACCTACATCTCCAATGTACATCGATGGACGCATTCTCACGTGCTCCATCCCCTCTAAAGCTTGGATACTGTCTGCTGAATAATTGTCCTTCTTGATTTCTTCGCTCATATAATTTAATCTAAAAAAAATGTGTTTTTCGTCTAACACGCAAATATATAAAAATGTAATCTATATAAGTGTTTTATTCCAATTATAAGAGGCTAAGTTATTAACAAAAGATATCAATTTCAATGATATAAATCAGTTTTAATGGCATAATCAAAAATTTAATTTCAATACCATTGGCAATAGCAATATCAATTTAAAAAAGACAATGTCAATGGCAAAAAGCAATGTCATTAACAATAAAAAAAACAAGGAAATTAGTAATGAGTACACTACAAATTGTATTCAAAAGAATTTAGAGCGAAAGATTAGGCTTTTTTAGCCAACATCGTTCCCGCCATCATTCCTAAACTTGTGAGCCAAACACTGTCTCACAAGGTTTATCCCTTCTGTCGGGGCTAAAAAGCCAAAATTAGGAGTACTTGGAAGTCACTAGTAGTTATCTTTCAGGATAAGTAATCACATTAAAATTAAAAAAACACTATAAAAAACAAATTCCCAAAACAAACATTTAAAATGCCGTTTTGGAAATTTGAAAAATTAAACAATTTCAATTATTTTTTAATTGAAATTGATATTGAATAAAATCTAATTCTTAATAATTCTCACATTCATTTCTTCTACCTTTTTATCAGATAAAAGGGATGGTGCTCCAAATAATAAATCTTCGCTGGTTCCTGTCTTTGGAAAAGCCATTACTTCTCTAATAGATGCTTTTTTCTCTAAAATCATCATCAAACGATCAATTCCCCAAGCAATACCTCCGTGTGGTGGTGCGCCGTACTGGAAAGCTTTATGCATTGTGCCGACGCTTTTTATCATTTCTTCTCTATTGTAACCCATATTTCTATAAGTCGCTTCCAAGATTTCAGATTTATGCGCACGAACAGATCCTCCACCAATTTCGTAACCATTTAAGATTATATCATATTGTTGTGCGATGATAGTTCCAATTTCATTGTCATCGCCTTTCATATGCTTTTCTAAATCGTAAATCGCAGGCATAGAGAACGGATTATGCGTAAATGTCCATCTTCCTTCATCTGTTCTTTCAAACATTGGAAAATCAACCACCCATGCCGGACATAATTCCTTCGGATTAATCAAATGCAACATTCTACCCAATTCTTGACGAACAGCGTCCAATGCTTTGTTTGCCGTGGCATAATCTGCCGCTGAAAAGAAAACAATATCACCCACTTCTGCATTAGTCGCTTTTATGATTCCTGCAGCAATATCTTCACCCAAAAACTTAATAATCGGCGACTGCAATTCATCTTCATTTACAATAATATAAGCCAATCCGCCTAAGCCGTGCTGTTGAGCAATAGCAGTAAGGTTTTCGATCTGACCTTTAGATATACGCTTGTTTCCTTGTTCTTTAGCCGAAACCTTGATACATTTTACAATTCCACCATCTTCAATAGGTTTACTAAATACTTGGAAAGTCGTATCTTTTACAATATCTGTAATGTCCTGCATTTTCAATCCATAACGCAAATCTGGTCTGTCGCAGCCATAGAAGTCCATCGCGTCTTTGTATGTAATAACTTTAAACGGACGTAAAATCCACTTGTTGCCATATATTTTTTTAACTACTTCATTAAACATTTTTGTGTTTAAGTCTATAATCTGCTGCATACTTGCGTAGGCCATTTCCATATCCAATTGCGTAAATTCCGGCTGACGATCCCCGCGAGAATCCTCATCTCTAAAACAACGTGCAATTTGGAAATACTTTTCATAACCACTTACCATCAACATTTGCTTAAACTGTTGTGGAGCCTGTGGCAAAGTATAAAAGAAACCTGCCTGCTTACGTGTAGGAACAATAAATTCACGTGCACCTTCATCGGTTCCTGCACTTAAAATTGGCGTTTCAATTTCTAAAAATTCTTCTTCATCCAAAATGTCACGCAATAATTTAATTACTTTATGACGATTTACGATTGCTCTTCTTACCTCTTCATTTCTGTGATCTAAAAACTTATATTGAAAACGGATTGCTTCGTTCGTTTTAGCCGCTCTTTTAATCTCAAAAGGCAATGTTTTAGATAAATTTAAAATCTCCAATACCGAAGTTTCCAATTCTATTTTACCGGTACGCAAACCTGCATTATAATCATCTTCATTACGCCCTACTACAATACCTTTTACCGAAATTACCGACTCCGGTTTTAATTTTACTAACTCATCAATATTAGGAAATGATTCTCTACTGATTCGTACTTGAAAAATCTCATAACTTGAATCACGCAAATCAATAAACATTAATTCCCCGTGATCACGCACACTAGCTACCCAACCAGACAACATCACTTCTTCTTTGATATTCTCATCTGATAATTGTGAAATTTTATGCGTTCTATAAGTATCTTTTATAATAATAGGAATTTCAGGAAGCGATTCTTCTTGACTTTCTTTATTCTCTGCAACTGTTTCTTTGGAAACTTTTTCAGAGGCTTCTTTATTTTCTAAAACAGCAGCAGCTCCTAATTTATCTAAAATAATTTGACGAATTACTTTACCATTAGCACCTTTTCCGATAACACCTAAAACCTTACCGACTAAAATACCCGCTTTTCCTTGGTCTCCTGCTTTAACATCGTTGGCAACTACCTCATTTTCTGAAAGCACTTTAGCAATAACTTCTTGGATTTTATCCTCAGAAATGGTATTTTCTTCAAAGTACTTATTGTAATCAAAAGTTCTATCTTTTAAATAACCAACAATCGCATTTTGAACTAAAACCGCTGTAATTTTTTCGGCTTTAAATAATTTAAAAATATCTGTTAAATGATCAATACTATGAATTTCAGCGTAGTCTTCAGCCTTTATATTGTTTGCCAAAGTCTTAGCAACAAACGAAGCATCATTGATTTCATGATTGATAGCTACAAATGTTTGCGAACGCAACTTATCAGCTGTAAAAAATTTAGCATCTTGAGGTAAAACACCACCGTTAATCAAAATAGATTCTACAGCATAAGGCAAAGCGCTTGTATCCACTTTAATTGCTTCAATTTCAGCCTTAATATTTACAAAAGGTAAATCCGGCTCAGAAATAAAACGATAATCCGCTTCAAATTCTTTTTTACGCATCACTTTGGTCTGCTTTAAATCAGCATCCCACAATACAGTCGTTTGGTCAGGTCTAAATTCTTTGTGCTCAATAAAATAATTGAACTGTTTTTCAACTTCTTCTTTTAAAGCCTCAATCATAAACTTAAACGAGTTCAAGTTTTTGATTTCAGTTCTTGGATTCAATTCGTAACTATGTTTTTTGCGCAAAGACACAGAAACATCCGATTTAAATTCTCCTTTTTCAAGATTCGCTTCAGAGATTCCTAAGTTTTGAACAATACGTTGAATGTATTGTGCGTAGGTTGAAGCATCTTCAATATTTCTAATACAAGGCTCCGTAACAATTTCAATCAATGGAACACCTGCTTTATTAAAATCGACTAACGAAATCTTCTTTTCGTGCATCAATTTCGCAGCATCCTCCTCAATATGAACCTGAGTTAAATTTACAGTAAATTGAGAACCGTCATTCCGATAACAAGATACATGTCCGTCAGGAATAATTGGATTGTGATATTGCGTTATTTGAATATTTTTCGGGTTATCCGGATATTCATAATGCTTTCTATCCCAAGATATCACTTCATTGCTAAATGACGAATCCACCGCTTTCCCAAAGTAAATCGCTTTTGTAATCGCTTCTTTGTTTAAAGCAGGCAAAACCCCCATTTGTCCCGTACAAACTGAACATATGTTTTGATTAGGTGTTTCTATTTCTTGATTTGGAC